>JBLIRH010000059.1:0-14275 GCA_049472215.1 Thermoplasmatota archaeon
CTCCCACAGTTCTCGTACAGGATCGATGATGATAACTGGACGAATATGGAAGATCCCGGGTTCTACAATTTCAAGGAGCTGATGGCCGGAGGTTCCCATACATTCGAGGTATGGGCAGTTGACATCGCCGGAAGAATGACGGTGGAGAGGGTCTCCTTCTCTATAGGTGAGGGAACCCTTCAGATTATCTCTCCCGAAGACGGACATGTGACAGGCGAGGACACTTTGGTCGTGAGCTGGACGATCAGGGACGACTTCGATCCCGTTATCGTGGAGTTCGAGGACATCAGCAGAAAGACCAAGGTACCAGTGACAGGTTTCTTCGATTACCAGGTCTTGCTCACCTCGAGTACCTCCTTCAGGTTCAAGGTCACTGCAACGGATGCCTACGGGAACGAGGCATGGGATACGATCAGGGTGTATCGTGACCTCAAACCCCCCATTATCGAGATCCAGGACAAGGCACCAGCGGTCAACGATGATCCTTTGACCATCTGGTGGATGGGATGGGATAATTTCGGGGTGAATGGATATGCATATCGGATGGACAGCGTCGAATGGACCGAGTGCGGTAATTCGACGGGTGTTGAGTTCTGTGACCTTTCCGAAGGCGAGCACCTCTTCGAGGTCAAGTGCTTCGATATCGCGGGCAATTTCGCTGTGGACACTTATCAGTTCATCTACGATCTAACGCCACCCGTGGTGGGTTTCAATGGAAACGACGGCCATCTGATAAGGCAGGACCCTTTCGTGTCCCTTTACTGGACCGCTTCCGATGAGAATGGGATCACCTCCGTTCAACTCGTGGTCGGAGGGAGAACATACGAACTTCCCGAAACGAAGAGATTCTGGGACGGCATACTGGAAGATGGCACTATCAAGGTAAGAATAAATATCAGCGACCCTGCAGGCAATACCGCCGAGGATCGGATGTTCGTTACGGTTGATACCGAGGACCCCGGTGCAAAGTGGGTCGACGGCATCTTCTCACCTACGAACCAGGAGGAGCTGACGATAATATGGAGGACCTACGATAATATCGATATCGTCGAGGTGAACCTGTTCGAGGACGGGGTGAAGATCCACTCAAGGAACAAACCGGGAAGGTTCCAGTTGAACCTGACACCTGAGGAAGGAGCCCATGTATACCAAATAACGGCTTTCGACATATCCCGGAGATCGGTCACCATAGAGAGGACCATCGTCGTCGACAGAGAGGCTCCCGTAATCGATATCTTCGATCATGAAATCAGGAAAAATGTCCTGGTGGTCATGTGGTCGGCCCACGATGAAACCACTTCCGTGACATCCGTTGTCGTTCGTGTCGGGGACCAAAAATATGATTCTCAGGCCAGGGACTTCTCCTGCAGTTTCGAGGACCTTGAACCCGGGAATTATATCATATGGATCGAGGTGACAGACGAGGCCTGGAACACCAGGATCGAAAGAAGGGATATCGAGATAGAGCCCCCTTCCAAATGGGAAGATGACCAGAAATCCGGAGTATTATGGTTCGTTCTTGTAATCTTTATAATGGTGGCGATCGCAGGAGCGTCTATGGGGGTATTCTTCATTTTGAGAAAAAGAGAAAAGGAGAAAGGGTCAAAAGATGAGAAAGAAGAGATCAAGGTTCCGGTGGGTCTCCCTCTTTCAGGTATGAGATCCCGACGGCTGTTGGTGGGGCCGGGTAACAAGGCCCCGCCTCAATTAGGCCCAGTTTCTATGGGAAATGAGAGAGATCCGATCAGGACCGATGGAAAACCGCCACAATGATGATATTCCAGTCTGAGCCCCATCATTCATACCTCAAAGCCTCACCCGGTTTGAAGCTGGTGGCTCTCGTTACCGGTATCAATATGATGAGCAGTGTGCCGATCATCGTTACGAAGAACGAAAGCACGACGAACGACAGCGGGAAGGACCATGGAAGGTCCAGGTTCATCACCTCACCGATCTCGTAGAGCAGGAACTCGTAGAGGCCGTATCCCAAGGGGACTCCTATCACCCATCCTATCAAAGACAGGAACAGCCCCTCGGACCCGAAGACGGACCTGATGGACATCGCCCTTGCTCCGACGCACCTGAGCATGCCGATCTCCCGTGTACGGTCGAGGACGTTCATCGTGAGGGTGCTCATCAAACCGATGAGGCTGATCATGACGACGATGATACTGATCGCGGTGAAGATATTGATAAGGTCCTGGTTCTCGCTGCGGTCCTCTTCCTCCAGGATGTAATGTACACCGATCTCGAGGGTGTATCCTTCCTTCTCGAATGTGCGGTAGACCGATTCGGCAGCCTTGTCGATATCCGCAGGATCATCGGTCACAGTGTTCAGATAGAAGCCGGAGACGGATTCCCCCACCTTGAGCACTTCCTGCAGGGTGGTCAAGGGAGCTCTGATGTTCAGGCCATCGTCCCAGTTCGTCCTGTCTATCCCGATGACCTTGAACTTGACGAGCCCCGTTGCGGTCATCACCTGAACCTCGTCGTTCAGGCCAACGCCTGTGTTCTGGGAGAGTGCATATCCCATGACCATGACATGCTCTCTGTTCTCCTCTTCCTCCTCCGTCCACCATCTGCCTTCCCCCTTTACAAGGAGCGTCCTGTCGTAGTTCAATGAGGCAGTGTCCTGAACGAGCCCGTATATCTGACCCTTGTTGCCTTCTATGTCCCCCCATGTCACGATGAACGGTTCGATGGTCTCTATGCCGGGGATCGAACCTATGACCGAGTTCCCTTTTTCCAGCGTCATCGGGTCGGAGGGCTTGTACTCGACGTATACCGCAAGGTCCCACCTCTGGTCCTTCCAGTTCCCCTCCACTGCCTTGAATATTGAGGTTCCGACGGACCCCATTGCGAGAAGGACACCCACCGCAAGTGCGACCTGAAAGATCGTTGCCACACTCCTGCCTGTCTTCCTGTTTGCATTCCGGATACCAAGCTGAACCGTCCTTGGAAGGAATCGGATCTTCATGAGGACGGCTTCCACGGACCTCAAGCCGTATCTGGTCGATATCCCATGGGTGCCAAGTCCTTCAAGTATCGGGATCCGGGTGGATCGGACGAGGGCGGGTATCGAGGCCAGGATGACGACACCTACACCGACTAGGATGCTGATGATCACCGTCGGGACATGAATGCCGAACGTCGGCTGGAACCCGAATGGCTCTCCGACGGCATCCACCACGTAGTATGCAACGACCGTTCCGAGCGCTGCACCCGCAAGAGAACCTACGATCCCCATCAGGAAGGAGGTCGTGAGGTAGGAGCGGAAGATCTGCAGTTTCGTCCCCCCGATGGTCTTCATCTGGGAGATCTCCTTTTTCTGCTCGGAAATGGTCGTGTTCATTGTGTTCGAGATGAGGAAGATGCTGCAGAACATGATCAGGAATGTGAATATCGAGAGGAAGGTCTGGTAGTCCTCCAGGGTCTCCTTCCCCTCGTAATATCCTTCGGGCCTGTAATCAGGCAGCTCGCCAAAGGCCACGACGGATGTGTTGTTCGTGAGATATGAGCGGATATCTTCCGTGGTCCTTTCCATGGAATCCACATCGGTCCGGTCGAGGGTGAACCTTAGCGAGTTGTATCCGGAGATATTTCCTAATTCCCTCACGGTATCCACATCGCCATAGAAGACAGCAACCCCCTCGGTTGTCGCTCCAAGTGATAGAAGGCTCTTCGCCACTCCGGATATCCGAAGCGTTCTGTTATGCCCGGAGGAATCGATCATTGTGATCTCGTCCCCGGTCTTCCCTCCGAAGACCCCGTTCCCGCTGTTCATGTTCTCGGTGAGGACCTCGCTGTAAGCCGGGTTGTCCCCCGAGACAAGGATCACCCTGTCGACAGTTTGATCGTCGAAATCCTTCACACCGACAAATAAGGCCCAGCTCCTTCTCTCACCGATGTACATCCGGGCGTAGTATTCGACCCTGGGCTCCATGCTCTTCACGTTATCGATGTCCGAAAGATCGTTGATATTCCCATCTGTCAGCTCAACGTCCGAGACCTGGATCTCGATGTTGTGCATTCTCTCCTCTTTGATCGTCGAGAGGACCTCCCTGTCGGCAAGAGGGGTCACTGCGAAAAGAGCGACCCCCATGACCCCCAGCGCGATGGTGGCGATCGTGAAGATGGACCTTGTTTTCCTCCGGGACAGGTCCCTGAAGGATTTCTTCAGAAGCGTTCCCACCATGGGACCACCCCGGTCATATCACCCTGCCGTCGAGCATCTCTATCTTCCTCGAGGCTTTCTCCGCAAGGTCGCGGCTGTGGGTGACGAAGAGTATTGTCTTCCCCTCTTTGTTCAGGTCCTTGAGCAGTTCGAACATCTTGTTCTCGGTCTTCGAATCAAGGTTTCCCGTGGGCTCGTCGCCGATGATGAACTTGGGGTCGTTCGCCAATGCTCTTGCTATCGCCACCCTCTGCTGTTCTCCCCCCGATAGTTCCGATGGCAATTTGTCGATCTTTTCCCCGAGTCCAACGACATCCAGGTTCTTTTTCGCCATGGTTTTTCGTTCCTTGAGGCCCCTGAATCCCGCAAGGTCCATTGGAAGCATCGCGTTCTCGAGAGCCGTTAGCGTGGGAAAAAGCTGGAAGAACTGGAACACGATGCCAACGTTCTTCCCTCTCCATTTGGCAAGCTTATCCTCCTTCATCCGGTCGATCCGCTCCCCTCCGACAACCACTGTTCCGCCCGTTGGCCTGTCTATTCCTGTGATCATGTTGAGAAGGGTCGATTTCCCGCATCCCGAAGGACCGACTATTGCCGTGAGCTCCCCTTCCTCGAAGCTCAGGGATACATCCTTCAAGGCCTGATATTCCATTCTTCCGGTCCTATAGACCTTGCTAAGATCATCTAATTCAATTTCAGACATTCAAGGCCCCCCGCTTTCTTCCCTCGGGAATACGGTCTCGATAGTAAAGCAGCATTCCGAGGGTGATGTAATAATGATATTATTGACTAGAAATACATTTTGTCCCCTGCATTCATACAGCAGCGGACTGGATGCATTTCCTTCTTAAAACCATCGGAAAAAGAAAAAGAGCCACTGGAGGGAGTTGACATTTGAAAAATCATAGATTTTTCATGTCTTGAAACATCAGCCAGGGCTGTGATATGTTTCAAGACGCAGCTAACTTCCTTCGGAACTCAGCGCGCCTGCAAGTCCTCGGATACAGCAACCTCGGACTTCCAGGACCAAGGTTCAACTCCCAGAGATCCCAGTGAATTCTATCTCATCTTGCTAAAGCTACAATGAGATAGAATATGGAGCCACTGGAGGGAGTTGAACCCTCGACCTACTCCTTACCAAGGAGTCGCTATACCTCTAAGCCACAGTGGCAGCTTTTGGGGGTCGGTGATTTCCCATATTGTACTTAAACATTGCTGGAAAAGAAAATACAGCGAATTTTCGATCGATCCTCTAAAGCCCATTTGCAGCCCCCAACATGGTTCATTGAAAGATATCCAGGGGATAAACGATTAATAGGCCCTTCGTGTCCCCTGAAATCGGTACGGTGCCCCCGATGATCGATAATGGAAGGATCACATTCGACCTCGCCTTCGATATCAACAACAGATTAAGTTCGATCGAGCACCTTCAACAACTGCTCGATTCCCTTCCGGGTCCATGTTTCATTGTTACCCCTACAAGACAGGTCGTCCTTTCCAACGATGAGTTCAGGAAACTCGCAGGCACCGATGATGAGATGGAGATCCTGGGAAACAGGCCCGGGGACGTGATGAGATGCATATATGCAAAGAAAGGACCGCACGGGTGTGGCACCTCATCCGATTGCAAGTTCTGCAAAGCGCTCGATACGATGCTCGAGGTCCAGAGGGTCAAGGAAAAGACATCAAAAGAGGCCAGGCTGATCATCGACAAGGACGGCCACGAGACCAATATGGACCTTTCCATCACCGTCTCACCCCTGAAAATATCCAAAGACGACTTCTACCTGATATCGCTCCAGGACATCACTTCCGAAAAAAGGAGAAGGGTGATGGAGCGTGTGTTCTTCCACGATGTCCTCAACCTCGTCCACGGGCTCAGGAGCTATCTGGAAATGACCGAATTCAACGGAGCCGGCAAACAGGTCGAGACCTCTCTTGCGGGTTGTAAAAGGATCTCGGATTCCCTGATGAACGAGCTCGTATACCATAAAAAGCTCCTTTCTGCCGAAGCGGGGGACCTGGAACCCGAGATCACTTCCATGAGTACCGCCGAGCTGCTCCTGGAAGTTTCGGAGCTGATGTCAAGTTCAAAGGATTCCTCCGGTAGAACGATCACCATGGAGGACGGGTCGGAAGATCTCGAGATCGCGACAGACAGGGTCCTTCTCAAGCGCATTCTTATAAACATGGTCAAGAACGCGCTCGAAGCATCGGAGAAGGGCAAGGAGGTCAGGATGGGATCCTTCCCGGAAGGAGACCATGTGGTCTTCACGGTCTGGAACGAGGGCATGATCTCCGAAGCCGTTCGGTCCCAGATCTGGCAGCGCTCCTTCTCGACCAAGGGCAATGACAGGGGCCTCGGAACCTACAGCATGAAACTGTTCGCTGAGGAGTATCTGAAAGGGAGCATAGAATTCACCTCGGAGAGGGGTTCCGGGACCACCTTCAGTGTCCGGATCCCGATGAGACCCTGACCTATCGTGTTTGCTTCATTTTGGCGGACCCTCATGGAAGAATCCGGAGTGGTCCAGGGCTTCCTGGCGTTTTCTTCCTACGATGATCAGAACTATACCTGCAAGGAGGAGAACGACCCCGAGACCGCCTCCGCCGTAGGTCATGAAAGAGTAAGTTCCGAGGGAGAAATCATCAGTGATGTACATATCCCCGGTCCCGTTGAACTCGAACCTGTACTCTCCTCCTTCGTCAACGTCGAACTTTCCCCAAAGGTTCAGATCATCATACTCGACCTCATCCGAACCCTGCTTAACGGTGAAGGTCACATTGTTAGGACCCCTGGCGATTACCGGGGCGTTGACATCGGCCGTGACCCATATCTGATATTTGCCGGATGACAGCTCGGCGACACCTCCGGAACTGGTTATTATTCCCTCGTTCGAACTCTTCGGATCACTGGATGCTTTCAATGCTATCCCGAAGCCCCCAAGGCCGATGCCGATCACGATCCCTACCACGACCAGAACGATCCCGATTATGGTCATCCGTCTCATAGAACCACCATCTCCAAGTATATCAGGTCGACCGATAATAAATGATTCGATGACCGGTTCATATCCACTTCTTCTTCTTGAAGTAGAGGAACATGATGAAGGCGGAGATCAGCATCAATCCCCATGCGAATGGATACCCCCAGTGCCATCCGAGCTCGGGCATGTTCAGAGGGGACTTGGACGGATCGAAATTCATACCGTAGACGCCCGCTATGAAGGTCAGAGGAATGAATATCGTCGCTATTATGGTCAGGACCTTCATTATCTCGTTCATCCTGTTTCCAATGCTGGACATGTAAAGCTCGAGCAGGCCGGAGACCATGTCCCTGTAGGTCTCAACAGCATCCATCACCCTGACTGTATGGTCATAGAGGTCCCTCAGGTAGATGACGGTATCCTTTTTGATGAGGTATCCCTCCTCTCTTTCCAAAGCATGCACGACATCCCTCAAGGGCCATATCGACCGCCTCATCAGTATGAGCTCCCTCTTCATCGTATGTATGGACCTGAGCGACTTCTCTTTGGGGTCCTCGGCAAGCTCCTTCTCGATATCCTCGATCCTGTCCCCGGTGCCCTCGAGCAGGGAGAAGTAGTTGTCTATTATCGCGTCAAGGAGCGCATAGGCAAGGTAATCGTTCCCCATCTTTCGTATCCTGCCCTTGTCCTTTCGTATCCTGTCCCTGATGGGTTCGAACACATCGCCCTTGTACTCCTGGAAGGTTATCAGGCAGTTCTTGCATAGGACCATGCTGACCTGCTCGTTCTGGATCGACCCCTCCATTTCATTGTAATAGAGCATCCTTACCACGATGAACAGATGATCATCATAGACCTCCACCTTCGGGCGCTGGTCGGTGTTGACGATATCCTCCATGACGAGAGGATGGATGCCGATAATATCCCCGATCTTCCCCATAAGCTCGACATCATGCAGACCGTTGATGTTGATCCATGTGACCTTCTCCTTTGCACTTGTCTTCATGGCCTGTACGACGTCCTTCACATCCATCTCCATAAGGTCCTTGTCGTCGTATTCCATCATGTCTACGGTGACCTTCTTAGTCCTTTTTTCCCCCGTGAATATCAAAGATCCCGGCGGGAGCCCCACCTTCTCGGATTCTCCCTTGTTGAAAAGTTTGAGGTTGTTGATGAAGGACCCCGTTGCGATGTCTCCAAGCAGCTTCTTCCCCTTCTTCGCTGGTCCCATATCTACCCGTATGCAGATATTCGATAATTTAATATTTCACCGCATCAGAATGGATTAACGATGGAACCATAGCCGATAAGGTTGACGGCTTCCAGAAAGATCGAGGCCGCGAAGAATGCGATGAGGCCCCACAGGACAGATAGGGGAAGACCGGGCATGACATGCTCCTTCTTCAGGAACGAGAGCGTCTGCTTGAAACCGATCATCACGGTCATCATCACCGCCATCGTGATGAGAACGATCAGCAGCTCTCCCCACCCGTCTGCATAGAATCCCATGAAGGGCACCTTGAGCATCAGCCATTTGAAAGAGGCGGATACAAGGACTGAAAAGAATATGAAATCCCCTATTCCCAGAGCGTAGTACTTGCCCTCGTAAAGGCCGTAGGATGTGATGTCCTCCCCCGCTCCGACATCGATCAGTTTCTTCCTTCTGACAGGACTCTTCACCGGGGCAGGGACGTAGGACCTCGCCATGGGAGCATCGCTTCCCTGGACCTGATGCCAGTCCGGGGGAGACAGCGGGGCGATCCTGGCTTTCTTCCTTTCCTCCTTCCTGTGCTCGTCAGAGAGATTGATCATCTCCTTGATGATGCCCCTTTTTGCTGCCCAGAGGTCCCATATTGCGACACCTGCGAGCAGGAAGATCACGACCCAGACCGGAAGCACTATCGCGAGGAACGGTCCGAGGACGATGCAGAAAGCGATGAGCGCCGGGTTCTTCCTCTTCGGATCGAGGGAGCGGAAGACCATGTTGTATACGATGGTGATGCCGATGACGGCACCTATCGCGATAATGATTCCCATGAACAGGCCGTTCTCCTTAAGTCCGAGATCGAACACATCGTTGAGGAACATCCTCATGAGGTAGAGATAAAGCATCACCGCCACCGACGAACACAGCCCGAGGGCTATTGCGAATATCATTTTCAGGGTGAGCTTCCTCTTTCTACGGAACAGGAAGAAGATCCCGAACGCTGCCGCGACCGCTATCCCCAGCATTATTCCGGTCGTTACGATCCCGGTAATGATGGACTTCCTCCCGGTATCCTGTGTGATATTCTGGGTGTTGCCCTGGGAGTCCGTGATCGTCACGTTCTCCTTTGCATCCGGGATGGTAGAATCTATCACGGAATCCGGGATGACGTCGATGGTGGTCGTCGTGGATTCCGGGAATCCGGAAAAGAACCCCGATGAATCGACCACCTCGTCGGCGAGCCTTCTAGCCTCCTTGAAATCGGTCCACTGGGAGACCGTCAGGATAGGAATGGACAGCACCAGCACGAATATCACTGGCAGGTACATCGTCCATTTCTCGCGCTCCATGCCCGGTCCAGCATCTTCTACCTTTAAGGCTTTTTTGATATCAATGTGCACATGACAAAGGTAAAATAACACCTTCCTTCATGGCCCCCGACATGGCGAGCGTCTTCTTCTCGCTCATGTTAGGGACCCTCATAGGGTTCATACCCACCTTCGGGCTGCTCTATTTGATCACCAGCCGCTACGAGAAGGTCATCCAGGAAGAGGACACCATGAAGACCTTTGTGATAGGGATCTTCCTAGGGATAGCGGTCACGCTTGGACATCTCTACGTCATCTCCGCCCTGGACCCTCAGAACACGGGTCCGTTCGTGATCTCGGCATATCTGCTTGCACTCGCCGAGGCCCTCCTGTGGCGCATATACATCCGGAGAAGGAAGTTCAGGGACCGGCCGGACAGGCCCTTCATAATCCTCTCCCTTTCACTGGGGATAACAGGTCTCTTTCTCCTGTTCACATCGGGCCAGCTCTTCTCGCAGTTCGAGACGACATCCGACCAGCTGCTGGGATTCTTCCTTTTTGCCATCGCGGTCTCGACAATGAGGGGTAGCATGGCTCTCCTGCTTTCGAGGGGGGAGATGAAGGGCAGGTCATTGATGCAGATGGCCCTGATCACAGTTGTGTTCGGGACGTTCAATATCTTCTCATTGATCTACCTGGCCTACGAGTTCCTGTGGACCTTCGCCCTGTTCCTCGTGATCCCTGGTTTAGTATCGTTCGCACTGTTCTATCCGGACCTTGGCAAGGTAAAGAAGGATTCACAGGTCGATGACACCGGTGTCTGAGGCAATTTTATAGGCGGCCTTCTCCTCGAGCCCCGTCCCCAGGATCGTGTACCTGTCAGGTCGGATCTTGTGGGCTTCGAGGAGTGCTTTTATGACCTCGTCGTCCTTGACTCCGAGTTCTTTTGCGTTGGTGGGGGCACCGATCGTTGCAAGGGCATCCCGTATCCTGGTCCAGTCCCCGCCGTGGAGGTACATCATCATTATCGTCCCGACCCCCGTCTCCTCGCCGTGAAGTGCAGGCCTCTCTGCGATCACGTCCAGCGCGTGGGCGAACATGTGTTCGGACCCGCTGGCGGGTCTCGACGATCCCGCGATGGACATCGCGACGGAGGAGCTCACAAGAGCCTTGACCACGATCCTCACGGATTCCTCGTGGCCGGGTCTTATCTCCGACGCCCTGTCCAGGACGAGCTTCGCTGTCATCTCCGAGAGAGCTGCGGCGTATTCCGAGAAAATGACCCCCTTCAAACGATGAGCAAGCTTCCAATCGAGCACTGCGGTGTAATTGGAGATGATATCGGCGGAGCCGGAAGCAAGTAGCTTGTACGGGGATTCTGCGATGATGCCGATATCGGCAATGACACCCAGCGGAGCGACCGCTTTGATGGACTTCTTT
Organism: Thermoplasmatota archaeon; assembly: GCA_049472215.1. Classification (GTDB taxonomy): domain Archaea; phylum Thermoplasmatota; class Penumbrarchaeia; order Penumbrarchaeales; family Penumbrarchaeaceae; genus JAFGLL01. The sequence goes on from JBLIRH010000059.1 coordinate 11,116, forward strand.
CGACCATCCATCTCGATGGAGGACCTTGAAGAGGCGATGCCGTCGTGTGACGCCGCGGTCGGGATCGAGATGAAGTCCATGCCCCGGAGCATCGCGACGTACTTCGCCACGTCGATGGGTCTTCCCCCGCCGACGCCAAGGATGAAGTTCTTACCATGCTCCTTCACGTACTCGTTTACAACCTGCACTGAGTGGTCGGTGGCCCCTTCTACTCTGATAACATCGGTCTCGTAGCCGGAATCGGCCAGGGACGCCTCCACCGCTTTTCCGGCTATCTTCTCGGTCACTGGATCGCAGACGATCAATCCCCTTCCGCTCAGGTGGAACCGATTCAAGCATACGTTCCCGACCTCGTGGACCGCCCCTCTTTTAATGAGGATCCCCCGCGGAAGCTCCATGAACGGGAACACGCTGAAATCGTCGTTGTTTTCCATCATGACGGATTCCTGTAAGTGAGGGTTGGCGTTTAATCCTTTCGTAATGTGGAAGTAATATCCAGCATATTTTGTGTGAAACATTTATATCAGGGCATATTTATTGAACGGTCGATATTCAATGTTCCCTGCAGCGGACCTCATTTTCGACGCGGATAAGGAGTACGACCTGTCCATCATACTCTCGGATGACGACAAGTTCCTCACGCAGATCATGGATCTGGTGAAAGCGGATCGTACCATAGTGCTCACATCAAGGGGAAAGGACGTCAACGTTCGCGAGGGGGTCATCTATTATACCTATGCAAGGAACCTCGAGAACTCCATATACTTCATGGACTTTATTGAGAGGCTGATCTTTCGGATATTCCTGGGGGGCTATATCACCGAGGACATGGATGTCCTTCTCATCTCTGACTATCCGTTCAAGTTCATACTGGAGTTCCAGTCCTCCGCCATGCCTTTTTACAACGTCATGAACGACCTTTCCGATGTCGTTGACCGCGAGGTCATGGAGGCCCTTTTGAAGATAGTCTTCGAGATCCATCTGGAGGGACGCGAGGGAAAGCACATTGGAACGCTTTTCATCGTCGGCGATGTGGAGAGTGTCCTCGAGCATTCGAAACAGCTCGTCATAAATCCCTACCACAATCAGGACGACGAGATATGCTCCATCCTCAACAAGGAGAACTGGGAATCCATCAAGGAGTTCGCACAGCTGGACGGCGCTTTCATCCTCGATTCAAAGGGCAAGATCCGAAACGCGGGAAGGTATATCCTCGTGGACCCAACGGTCCAGACCACAGGAGGGCTGGGCGGAAGGCATCTGGCGGCCGCTTCGATCTCCCATACCACGAACTCCATATCCTTCGCGCTTTCCTCTTCCGGTACGATAAGGATATTCCGAAACGGAAAGGTGGTCCTTAAGGAGGACCTTAATTGAGATCGGAGGCCTGAGCCGAATTGGCGTTATTCCAACCGATAGACGACATCCTGATCGCACTTCTTCTACTGCTCCTTCTGAGCAGGTCGCTGGGACTTCTTTTCCACCGGTTCAAGATCTCGCCCATAGCGGGAGAGGTGCTTGGAGGCGTCCTGCTGTCACCCCTGATATTGAACCTTCTGTCGGAGGCCCCGGGCCAAGGGACCCCGGAGCTCCTGACCTTCTCGGAGTTCGCCATCATAGTGATAATGTTCCATTCGGGATTGTATACGGACTTCTCCGCGTTCAGACAGTACAGGTGGACCTCCATTGTTGTGGGGGCCATCGGGGTCGTGGTCTCGTTCTCCCTGATATTCATGCTGTCCTTTTTCGTCTTTCACCTGTCGCTCGAAACCTCCCTTTTCCTAGGAGCGATACTGTCGAACTCCGCCATAGAGGTCTCTTCCGCCATGCTCGTAAATACAAGATACGACAAGCTGAGGACGATAGTGATAGGGGCGAGCTTTATCGATGATATACTCGCGGTGTTCGTGCTGGGTGTCGTCCTCTCATTCGTGAAGACGACCCCCGGGATACTTCTCCCGGTGGTCGGGGAGGTGGACGGGATAGCCTCCTCCGTCCTGAGCCTTGGATGGACATCCCTCAAGGTTCTTTCATTCCTGCTTCTGACATTTTACATCCTGAACAAACTCTCCCATAAGGTATTGGACCGGTTCGCGGCAAGACGCTTCGAGGTCATACTCTCGGTTGGTTTCCTCTTTGCTCTGGGTCTTGGCATCTTCGCAAAATGGGTGGGATTGCACGAGGTCATCGGGGTCTATCTCGCGGGATTGATACTGAGCCAGTGGGGGGTCATGCCGGATCCGATGCTGACGAGGGGGATCGCATGGATGAAGTTCAAGGAATCCTTCACCAACATGATGGAGGCATTGTTCTCACCGATATTCTTCGGTGTGGTGGGGCTTCTCCTTGGTTCCAATCTTGTCAGTGAGGGGGGCGACTCCGTAGGCTACATAATATTCGGAGTGGCCGTGTTCACTTTCTTTGCCTTCATGGGAAAGATAGTCGGATGCGGAGCGGGGGCGCGGTTGAAGAAGATAGCCCCTTCGGGGGCACTGCTTATCGGAGTTGCCATGGGAGGCAGGGGGGCGCTCGAGTTCATATTGATCAAATCGGGTCTCAAGGAGGGATTGCTCTCTCCGGATGAGTTCTCCATCGTGATCATGGTGACGTTGATGACGATCCTGATGACGCCTGTGTTGTATCAGCTGACCGCGAAGTGGAAGAGGAAAGACCTCGAGGAAACGGACCTTTAGGGATCATTTCTTCCATTTTGAGGAGACCCATATGGGCTTTTAGGGATAATTTTTCCACTATGCCAGGGGTAAATTTAGAGTACTTTTCTTTCCGACTTGTGGCGGAAAACGGAAAATTTCGACTTTTTTTCTTGAGTTTTAAAAATAACCCTTGAGCACTTAAATAAAACACTAAAAAAATATTTCAAAAAAATTTGAAATTGCCGGTTACGGGGGGGATTAAGAAATGTTTCGAATAATTGATATTTCATAAATGAATTGAGGAATAGTTGAGGAGATCGATCATGTGGGATGATCAAATCAGAAAGTCAGTTCGACAAATCATTTCTGAAGAACATGAAGATTGGGAATTTAACATAGTAATCCCTCATGATGTGGATTATAAATATCCTCCAGAAGCAGAAACGATATTGAAGAGAATTGGTAAAGAGATTGAGTCGAAATATGATGTCCACCAATACGTGCTG
>JBLIRH010000060.1:0-13608 GCA_049472215.1 Thermoplasmatota archaeon
CTTTTCACCATCACGAACATGCCCATGGGAAGGTTCCTCGAGGACCTCAGAAAGGATGGAAAGGAAGGAAGCTACCGGGAACTCCTCAGGAGCAGCTTCAATCCCACCACGGTCCCCAACCTCATGTGCCTTTTCCAGATAAACGTGGGATGGGACGGGAGATTGTACGACTGTGATTTCAACCAGGCGCTCGGGATCTCAACAGCTCCTGGAACTGCGCGTACGATCCAGGACCTGGATGCCAGCAGAATAACAACGAGGAAGATAGTGACGGGAGACCATTGCTTCGGCTGCACGGCCGGATCAGGCTCTTCATGTGGTGGGGCTCTCGTCGATTGAATGGTGACCCCCATGAAACAGGCTGTCCTTATCCCGATGGTGAGGTCCCCGAAAAAGGGCTTCGTCAAGAGGAGATTGGCGGCCGACATCGGGGATGAAGCGGCCCTTGAACTCTACAGGAGCTTCGTGTTGGACCTTATGGATTCCATCGGGGGGATCAAAGCGGACATAATGGTCGGATACTTCCCGAAAGAGGACCTCGGGCTTGTTAGGGATTGGCTTGGCGGGGGCCTTCGTTTCGTATCCCAATCTGGAAAGGACCTTGGTGAAAGACAGGCATCCCTTTTGGAACAGGCCTTCGCGATGGGTTATTCCAGGGCGGCGGTGATGATAAGCGATGCCCCGGATATACCAGTAAGCTTCATCGATGATGCCTTCATGATAATGGACTCCAGTGACTCCGTCATTGGTCCATGCTATGATGGCGGCTATTACCTGATCGGTTTCAGGAGAGAGGGGTTCAGACCCGTCCTTTTTTCCGGAATGAAATGGGGCATACCCTCCGTCAGCATGGAAATGAAGAAGCAGATGACGGATTCCGGTCTCGATCATGCCGACATACCTCCGTGGTGGGACATCGATTCCAGGGAGGACCTTCTTGCATTCCATGAAAGGGCATTGAAAAGCGGATCAGGTAAAAGGACGATCTCGTATATCCGGTCCTCGGGGGTGCTCCATGAGGGATGATATGACGATATCGGTGATCATACCCGTCCTTCACGAAGCCGAGAACATCAATTGGTTAATTGATCATCTGAGGGGCCTCCCCGGAGGAAGATCGGTCGAGATCATTGTGATCGACGGAGCACCCGAAAAGGACACGCTCAGATCCATCAGGAGAGGCGGGATCAAGAAGCTCCGTTCTGAAACTGGCAGGGGGATACAGATGAACACAGGAGCGCGATCGGCCCGGGGGGACATACTACTATTCCTTCACGCCGATACCTTCCTGCCAGTGAACGGCCTCGAGCTGATAAGGAGGACGATGGCGGATCCCGGGATATCCGGTGGTGCGTTCAAGATCCGCCTGGACCGGATCCACCCTGTCCTTGGCGCACTCATTTTCATACACGACCTCAGGGGGATCATCACGAGGGCACCTTACGGGGACCAGGCCATTTTCTTGAGAAGGGAGGTATTCCGGAAGCTGGGAGGCTACAGGGATTACCGGCTCTTCGAGGACGTCGACCTCATGGTGAGGATGAGAAAAGGTCGTTACAGGATCAAGCTGCTTTCGGAGAACGTAATATCCTCCGGCAGGAGGTTCGAACGGGACGGACCGTTCAGGCGGCTTGCACGAAACCTGCTGGTCATCTTCCTCTACCATATCGGCATACACCCGGACCGATTGGTACGATTGTACAGATGAGACTGAATTAACATCTTAACATCAATTGATTTATACGACCAACTACGTGCAGGGGATACAGGATTCCATGGAGGGGAACCCATGAAGGAAGACGAATTGAAAGATGGTTCGGTAACTTCGAAGATATGGGTAAAAGCGGGCGAGATGGTGGAGAAGAACGCGTTATGGATCGTGATCGCCACCATCTTGGTCACAATACTGCTTCTGGCCCCATTGCTCTTCATGACCCCTGACAGGCAGGCCAGCGGGGAGCCCGATGGAGAGGTCTTCGATATCCTTGACAAGATAGATGAGAAGCTGCCTCCGGCGAACATGTACTCGGGATTCATTCTCGAGGCCGATGACGGCGATGTCCTGACACAGGAGGTGCTCTGGGAGCTCTACCAGAACGAGCTGGAGCTGAGGAACTCGGAATTTGGCGGTAGATACCTCGTATCAAGGTACGATGTGAACTACAATATCTGGGTCCCGGGGATCTACACCGTGGCGGATGCAGTTGAGATCTTCCTCCGGAATTCCTTTGGTATCGGACTTGAGAATGCCATCGATGATCAGGTGAAGTTCGCAATATATCACATTCTCCAAACCCCTGACGGTGAATCCCTTAGCGATTCGTTCTCCGTGAAAGCCCGGACCGAAAAGCGGACCGTCCTCGGCCAGGAAATTGATGCATGGACATCGCCGGCACTGTTGATCAGCATAATCTCAGATACCAATCTGGTCGAGAACGTTTATGTCGATACCATCTCCGGGAATCCCGACGATATCCTGATCGCCGAGCATTACAACAGGGAGCTTCAGGATCATCTCAGAGGTGACGAGGATAGCTACAGACTCTGGGGCATAGCGATCGACCTGAGCCTTGAGGCCAATGATGAAGGGGCCCTCTCATTCCCATTGATATTCGCGGCCGTGATACTGATCCTCATCATCGTCACCATTATCTTCAGGTCCCCCAAGGTCCTGCTGTTGACCTTCATCGGACTCGGGATGCTGATCGTATGGTTGATGGGTCTCTCCAATCTGGTTGGATTGAACTCCTCACTGACAATAGACATACTGGTGCCGGTATCCATTCTCGTACTCGGTGTAGATTACGCGATACATTCCGTTCACAGGTACGAGGAAGAGAGGGTAAAGGAAAAGGACCCAAGGAAAGCTCTAGGTCTTAGTGTTGCAGGCGTCGGAGCGGCCTTATTCCTTGCTATGGTCACCACGGTTGTTGCTTTCGGTTCAAATGCGATCTCGGAGATAGAGGAGATCATCGGATTCGGGGTTTCGGCCTCCATGGCAATAATTTCCGCTTTCTGGATAATGGGATTTTTCCTTCCAGCGGCCAAGATGCTCTGGGACAATAGGGGATACAGGAAAGGAAAGCTGAAGGAGAGCAGGGGAAAAGATGGGAAGGGCTCAGAACTCCTTGGAAAGGTGGTGCTTGGAACGGCAAGGAAGAAGTTCATCCTTCTCCCGATCGTCGTTCTCATTTCCCTTGGTGCTGGATATCTGGCCATTCAACTGGATGCAAGGTTGGATGCTAAGGATTATTTTGACCCATCATCCGATTTCGTGGTGTCCCTGGACAAGCTGGAAGAGCATACGGGAGATGAGGGAGGCGAGCCTGCCATCGTCTATATCGAAGGCGACCTCTCGAACCCTCCTGTTCTCATCGCGATGAAGGAGCTCGAGGAACGATTCGACGACAATGAGAACATTGCCAAGGATACCATCACAGGGGAGGTTCTTATCTATGCCGACATCTTTCACATCTTCGAACTCATTTTCGACCATAACTATACCCTGCAGGCAATTGAAACAGCAAATCCCGGTGTGAACATCACGGACGAGGATGGAGATGGCATTCCGGATTCCACCGGGCAGTTGAAAGCTGTTCTGGGCTACATGTACGAGAACGGCCTGCCACTGAACGAGACGGTTATGATGTTCGATGTGGCACAGATACGGGAAATCGTGTGGAGGGACCCCGGGGACGATACGAGATACGCCACCTTCATAATGACCGGTGTTCCGGATACCAGAGAACTGGCGACCGTGCAGGCTTCAGCGAGGGAGATCGAGGAGGACATGGAAGTTCTGGATATCGAGGGAATAACATACTATGGATTGACCGGGTCCGGCTATGCCAGAGATGCCACATTGACAGCGATAACAGAGACCCTGACCCTTTCAATTGGGGTTGCGGTAATACTCTGTTTCATCATCCTGGTCATTCTATTGAGGTCGTTCAAGTACGCACTGGTCACGGTGATACCGGAGATCCTCGTGGCGGCATGGCTCTACGCTTTCATGTATCTGGCTGGATTCTCTCTGAATGCGGTCACCGCTACCATCGCCGCCATTTCGATAGGGGTGGGGATCGATTATTCGGTCCATGTCACCGCCAGGTTCAGACAGGAACTGAAGAGGCTGGGAGACAGGGAAAAGGCGATGGAATATGCAGCGCAGCATTCTGGAGTGGCCCTCCTGGGATCGGCTGCATCCACCATGTTCGGTTTTGCCATTATCGCTTTCGCACCGATGCCGATGTTCTCGGCCTTCGGGATCCTGACCGCGATAATGATACTGATGGCTTTCGTGGCAGCGCTACTCGTCCTGCCTTCACTACTGTTCCTGGTCACTCCCGACAGGAAATGATCCTGCCGAGGGAGCGATCTCGGTCGATGGGTCTTCGTCCGGAGAATCTGTCGTTCCCTCCTCGATATCGCCGCGGGACCTTCGTCGGATCACGACCAGGACCACGATCAACATTATGAGAAAAGAAAGGGCCAGCAAGGCGATGGCCACGGTCTGGAAAGTGCCCCATAAGCCCTCGTCGACGCTCTCTTCCTCCGTCACCTCGATGGATCGGAAATCTGTCCTTGGACCCTCTCCTATCTCGTTCTCGGCCAGGACATAGTACGAATAGGTCCCGGGCTCCTCAACGTCGGTATCCTCGAAGATGCGCACCGATCCGCTCACCTTTGCAAGCAGTTCGAAATTCCCCACGCCAGCCTTCTTGTAGATGTGGTAATGGAGTATGTCTGCCCCGCCGGTATTTTCAGGTTCGCCCCATCTGACCAGGGATCGGCCCTGCTCCAGAACTACTGAGAAATTCGAAGGGGGGCCGGGGTAGCTCTTTGGCACTCCTTTCACCAACAGGCTCTTTGGAGAATGGTAAAGACCATTGAATGCTGTAACATAATAGTAGTAGGACAACCCCATCACCACATCCTCGTCCCTGTAGGTCGTGAAGGAGTGGTGCAGCTCCAACAGGAGTGTCATGTTTCCCGGATCAGGTCCCCGGAAGATCAGATACTTCACGATATCGACCCCCCCGTCATCCGAAGGAGGACTCCAGCTGAGGTCTATGCTCTCCTTCCTGGAGTTTGCCACAAGATTAACTGGATGTGTTGGTATGCCTACGGGCATGGCGGAATCTTCCGGGCTGGGTCTTGATTCTCCCTTGTCATTGACCGCGGTTACCCTGTAGAAATACAATTGCCCGTTGACCACGGTCGTGTCGTTGTAAGATAGGAAGGACGCCTGTACCTGGACCAATCTGGTGAAGGGACCGCCTTCATCCATGCGATAGATCCTGTACGAGCGGATATCGCTGAACCCGGTATCCGCCGGAGGCGACCATTCGAGGTTCACGAAATGGTTCCCGCGCTTAAGCACCAGGTCCCTCGGAGGTGTCGGATAGCCCTCGAGCACGACCTGGACGGTTTCCGAAGGATCGCTCTCACCGAGGTCAGAGATAGCCACGACATAGTAGAGGTAGATGGAGTTCGGTTCGATCCCGCGGTCAAGATAGGAGAATGCCGATCCGTCGAGTTCGAAGAGCATGTACGGGTCCACATCGGGCTGGGACCTGAAGATCCTGTATGTGTGTATGGGGGACCCTCCATCGCTGAACGGGGGCTCCCATGAGATCATGATCCCGAGGTCCGCCTCTTCCGCAGTTATCTTCCAGGGCGGATATGGTGGGCCCAGGGGCAGGGCATCGGCATTGTTGCTTGGCCCTGAGATTCCGAACCCGTTGGCGCATCTAACAAAATATGTATAGAAAAGACCGTTGGCAGCAGTGGTGTCGTTGAAGGTGGTGTTCTTCCCGGAAAGTGTGGTCATCAGGGTCTCATTTCCCCGCGCAACCCCCCTGTAGATATGGTATCCGGCTATGTCGGAACCTCCGAGGTCCGAAGGGGGCTGCCATTCCAGAAGTGCATAACCGTTCCCGGAAACCACCTTGAGGTCCCTTGGAGGCGAGGAAATGGTCAGAGGAGTTATCTCCCCCTCAATCCCCGGACCCCAATGGTAGCCGTTGAATGCGCTCACCCGATATGTATAGGCCACACCCTTCACGAGATCGCCGTCGACATGGAAATTTTCGTCCATTTTTGCTTCAAGCAGGATCGATGAGTTACCGCCTTCCCATTCCTTTACCAGTGAATAGTTCATGATAGCAGAGCCGCCGATGTTTTCGGGAGGTTCCCAGGAGATATTGACCACCGTGCCGTCGTGGAGGAGTCCGAGGTTCCTTGGAGCGGAGGGAAGTTCGTAGTATTCCAGGGTCAGGACCTCGGACATGTTGCTGAAACCTGCCTGCGATTCTGCAACAATACTATAGAAATAGGTATTTCCCAGGGCCACGTTCGAATCATCGAAGAACATCACACTGCCGTCCAGACGGTATATTTTATAATTTCCAGGGATGTCTTTCTCCCATCGATGAACATGGTATCTTTTGATCTGATAGTCATAGTCCAGGACCGGAGGCTTCCATGTCACATTGAAGCTTCTCTCTCCAAAGTTGCCTTCAAGCCCGTAGGGTTCCGAGGGGGGGAGGGCAAGATCGAAACCCATCGAAAAACCATCGGAGGATCCCTTGATGTATGCACCGAAACCGTTCGTGCGGTGAGGGAAGGACCCGGAATCCGTCCATCCGCAGATATAGACCGCTCCGTTATTTCCGATGGATAATTTTCCCATCATGTCGTAATCGTGCCCCCCGACAAAGGTGGAATAGACAAGTGAACTCCCATCCGGATCGAGGATCGTCACGAAAAGGTCCCCGGTCCCGCCCATTTCAGGTTGAAGAACACCCCAGGTGATCGGATAGGACGATGAAGCCGTACGTCCGTATACATGGGCTCTTCCAAGATCGTCGACAACGATATCGGCAGCGGTCTCAAAATAATCGGCCCCGATCAGGGTCGAATATTGGAGAGCGGAGAGGTTTCTGTCGAACTTGCTGACATAAACATCCCAGTACCAGTTATAATCCTCCTGGTACGTACCGGGAGTGGTCGGAAAATCAATTGAAAGCGTATGGCCTGTCACATAAAGATTATCCGCATCGTCAACATCGATGGCGAAGGCATAATCCTCCGAATCACCCCCGAGGAAGGTCGACGAGATGAGGTCCTTCCCGTCGCCCGAAAACCTGGCAAGGTAGATGTCGCCAAGCTCATCGTAGTTCGGATCGAAGGAATTGGATGTCATGGGGAGTTCGAAGGAGGAGGTGTTGCCGCAGATAGCTATCGAGCCGTCGGAGAACTCCTTGATATCGAAACATTCCTCGATGGCGGGGCCCCCGAATATCATGGAGAAACCATAGCTCGAGCCGTCCGGTGCAATTCTGGAAACGAAGGCATCCCTCGTGCCGGTGAACTCGAAGGAATAAGATCCCTCAGTGGTGAAGACATCGTCAGATTCCGTGGTCCCGCAGATCAGTATGTCGCCGTCGTTCGCCAGTATCAAAGCGGTCACGACGTCCTTTGCGGAGCCACCGACGAAGGTCGAGAACAGAAGCCCCCCTCCCGTATCGTTCAATTTCAGAACGAAGCCATCGGATCCGGAGCCGTTCAATGTCCCGTTGAGGGCGCCGGGGGTTATCGGGAAATTGAAGGATGCGGTGTACCCCGCAATATAGATGTTTCCGCTGTCGTCAGCTGAAATGGAATTGGAAACTTCCTTTCTGCTTCCGCCTATGAACGTTGCGATCAGGAGGTGCTCTCCGATCTCGTCCGTCTTGATCACGAAGGCATCGGTGTTCCCTCCGTAACTGTTATCGTGGGCTCCCGGAGAGGTTGGGAAATCGGTTGATGTTGTCTCTCCGGTCACGTACTGGTTGTCTTCGTCGTCCAGGTAAATGTCCCTTGCATATTCCCATCCAAATCCTCCTATGAAATTGCCCGATACAAGCGGGTCTATGACCAGCTCCATGTTAGGATCGAATTTGTCGACATCGAAACCGAACTCGCAACCGCCCAAGCGCTTGAAGCTCGATCCAATCGGCTTCTCCGGGTCTTCCTGGTAGGTCAGAAGTCCGCTTTCCATCGGAATGGTCTCGTCACCGATCCGAACGGACAGGTCCGCACCATTTGTCTCGATCCCGTCCACACCTTCAACGGAGAACCTTACAGGATCTATGTCCGCTCCCGGTCCGACAATTATGTCGTATTTCAGACCGGTTCCGGCAGAATAGAGCCTGATATCGATGCCTGCCCAGATATCTTGCAGCAGAACCTCCTCGTACGCTTTTGCCCCGGATACCCATCTTGAGGGGTCGTTCCCTCGAATGAAATTGTAGCTTGTAGGAAGCGCGGAAAGTCCCTTTATCCCGGGATCCAGGGCATCGGTGAAGGTGTATCCTACAACCTTCATCCCCCCATCTTCACCAACAAGGCCATATCTTAGCCCATCGTCAGCCACGGCCGAGAATCCGAAGGAAGTCTGTGCGAGGAACCGGATATCATCTGACCATTGCCCCTTGTTCTCGATGAAGCACACACCTCTCGATGTTAACGGTTCCATGCCGGCCCATTCTATCTCCGGGCCGGTTGAAGTAGCATCCGCATCTGAGATGTCGGGCGAAAAGGATTCCCCGGCCACGTTGATGGCACTCAGAAATAAGAGCATTGTAAGGACAAAAATAGCTTGATTCCCCCATTTCTCACTCATACCACTTCTTGGTGCTTTTGATATTAATTGTATAATGGTACAGATTCGTATTGACGGGACCTTCGACCTCTGTACACTTCTTTGGAATTAGCCCCCGGGGATGTCCCAAAATGTTTTAATATATCCTTGAGATACTATACCGACCGACGGTCGGTCGGTAAGACTGACGGAGCACTGATCCCATGTCCCGAACTGTAAAGGAACACGATGTCCGCAAGAAGGAGATCGTCGACACTGCTGAGAGACTATTCCTCGAATTCGGTTACGAGGAGACCCCGGTGGAGCTGATAATCAAGGAGATCGGAATAGCGAAGGGTACATTCTATCATTATTTCAGGTCCAAGGATGATCTTCTGGATGAGCTTGTCGAGCAGCTCATCGAGGAAGTGACCGGAAATCTCACCCGAATCACCGAAACCAGCGATGGGAATGCTATTGAGGTCATGTCCAAGGTCAATTTTTATTTTCGGAACCTTGCGGTATCCAAACAGAGGCTGACCGATTATCTGCATGAGGACAGGAACGTTCACCTGCATCATCGACTCGAAAAGAAGGTGCTTCCGGTAATGGCCAAATGTTATTCGGACCTTATCGAAAGAGGTGTTGATGAGGGATTGTTCAAGGTGAAATATCCCTATGAAACGGCGGTTGCCATCATAGGCGCGGCGAGTTATCTTTCGGAGGACCACCATGAGGACCTCGGACGCCATATAACCTCGGAGAGGGAGACCCTTGCGGTAATGGACATCATGGAAAGGATGCTCGGAATGGAAGAAGGAAAGATCATCGAATTCATAAAGAGACAGGAGAGAGGAGAATGAGAACCGAAAAGGAACCATTGATAAGGATCAGGGAAATGTCGAAATCCTACCAGATGGGAGAGGTCGTCGTCCACGCCCTCAACGGAGTGACCTTGGATGTTAATCCGGATGAGGTCACGGTAATACTTGGACCCTCGGGGTGCGGGAAGACCACGCTCCTGAACCAGATCGGAGGGATCGACAGCCCGACGAGCGGAAAGATACTGGTGAACGGCAGCGAGATCCAGGACCTGAACCAGAAGGAGCTGACGAAATACCGGCAGGAGAGCATCGGTTTCGTCTTCCAGTTCTTCAACCTGATACCGAACCTGACCGCCAGGGAGAACGTCGAGTTCGTTCTGGAATATGTGATGGACCTGCCCTCGAAGGAGGTCCATAGACGGGCGGAAGAACTCCTTGGGAAGGTGGGGTTGAAGGGGAGGGAGGACCACTATCCCTTCCAGCTTTCCGGAGGCGAGCAGCAGAGGGTTTCCATAGCAAGGGCATTGTCGAAGGACCCGAAGATCCTTCTTGCGGACGAACCCACGGGAGAACTCGATTACACCACAGGGAAGATGATCCTGAGCCTGCTCGTGTCCATCGCAAGCGAGGGGAGAGGCGTCCTCATCGTGACCCACAACAAGGAACTGGCAAAGATCGCCAACAAGGTTCTGTACCTCAAGGACGGAGTGATAGTCAGGGAAGAGACCAACAAGAAGCCGATACCGGTTTCCGAACTGGAGTGGTGACCATGAGAAAGACCTTCCTCAAGAAAGGAGTGAGGGAGATATGGGCGCACAAGTTCCAGTATATCTTCCTGATTTTGATCCTCGGATTGGGAGTCGCTGCATTCGGTGCCCTCAACGACATGCAGGCCTCGAGGTTCACGACCTTCGACCACAATTACGAGGAAGCCCGGTTCATGGATTTGAGGATACAGTTCCAGTACGGCGTTCTCAAGAACAGGACCGAGGTCGGGTATCTGCTGTCCTCCAGCGGGATGATTGATGATATCAGCGATATCGAATACCGATTTGCGTTCAACGTCTTCCTGAACCATACCGATGGCAGCGCAACGAAGATCTCGAAAGGTATCATAATGGGCTACGAGTACTTCGATACCTCCGGGGCGCCAAGGGATTTGACCGTGAACAAACCCCTGCCCTACGGCGATTATGAGGTTCAGTTCGGATCCGGGGACGGGGACGAATGTTTTGTGGAACACAATTTTGCCATGGTCTATGGGATCGGAGAGGGGAGCTCAATAGAGGTCATCAGTGGTAACACTACGACCACCCTATCAGTATTGAACGAGATCTCGATCCCCGAATATTTCGTGGTCCTTAAGGAGGGAAGTTTGACGCCTCATCACCGGAACCTGGGTATCATAATGGTCCCCATGGCAACGGCCCAGAGGATCCACGGCACCAATGGTGGAGAGACCTATGTGAATGATATCGTGCTGCGGCTGAACGAACCCGAAAATTTGGAGTCTTTCAAGGAGAACATCACCGTATTGTTCCAGAGCAATGGGATCCCCGTCAAGACCATCGAGAAGGAAGAGGACCTTGCACGATACTGGATAAGGGACGATATGGAAGGCGATCAGCAGGTCATGAGGACCTTTCCCTTCGTTATCTTCACCGTATCCGGCTTCGGTCTCTTCATGGCCCTGAGAAGGATGATACAGACCCACCGAGTTCAGATAGGTATCTTCAAATCCCTGGGGGTCCCGAGCAAGGTCGTACTGGTTTACTTCACTTCGATCGGCATGATGGTCGCCACGCTGGGGATAATCCTAGGTCTGATACTGTCCGTACCCTTGAACATATGGTTCCTCGGGATCGTAAAGACGTTCTTCGGCTTCCCGGAGACGGTCTATTCGGTGTCGTGGGGATATTACGTTGCCAGCGCGCTGATCTCTTTCACCATATGCTTCATCTGCACCTTCTTCCCGGCTTTGAGATCGCTCAGGATCAAACCGGTTGATGCCATCCAGCAGAGAGAAGGTGTGAGCAGGCGGAAGGTGGGAAGGGTGGCTACAAGGATCGGCACGAGGAGCGGCATACCCACATCGCTTAAGCTCACCTTCAGGAACATAATGAGGAAGCCCAGCAGGAGCATCACATCGACCCTGGGTGTTGGAATGGCCCTGGCACTTTTCCTGAGCTTCATGATAATCATGCAGACCCTGGTAGTGATGGTGGATGAATGGAACGGTGTGAACAGATGGGATTACGAGGTCGAGGCAGAGAATTTCTTCGTCGTGAACAGCACTGCATCATGGAAGGATGCGAACCCTCAGATAGTGAATGTCAATCCCTGCCTGTTCCTCCCGACCATTTTGAATAATGATGGTGAAGAGAAGATAGCTTTGGTCTATGCCCTGGAGGACATCAATAGTGCTTTCAAGGTGGAGCTCGAGAAAGGAAAGATAATACCCGGACAGCTTGTGATATCGTTCTATCACCGGGACACTCTGGGTATAGACGTGGGGGACCGGATCCAGATCGAGGTCCCTGTGATAGTGCCAGGGGTGGGACCCGTGATGACACCCAAGGAGATGACCGTATGCGGCATCCAGGGCAATAATATGGGATTCATGGCCTACACGGATATCGGGACGGTCCAGAACATGACAGGGCTCCACGGCCTTGCGAACCGGGTCTTTCTCGAAACCGAAAGCAATGAAAGATCGATAGCGCTCGAGAACTCGCTGATCAAGGTTCCCGGCGTATCCTCTGTCTCCCATTATTCACAGACCGGGAACCTTATCGAGGAATACTTCGATCTGTTCATGGGTGTGGTCTACGCTATCTCCATAATAAGCACCGCACTTGCAGCGGCGATCATCTACAATCTGTTCATGATCTCGACACAGGAGAAGAGAAGGGACTATGCGACCATGAAGACTCTGGGAACCTCGCTGTCGCGGATAGGGAAGCTGATCTTCCTCGAAGCCGGTTTCATAACAATTCCCGGAATAATTCTCGGGGTCATAGGCGGCTGGGGTCTCGCTTATTACATGCTGACGGTCGGGACCGATTTCGAGGGGATCAATATTGTCCTCAGCTGGTCATGGAGCGGTTTCCTGGTGGGGTCCCTGCTGATGGTATCGACGGTGATAGTGGTCTCTTTGATAACGATCAGGTACATCAACAGGATAGTCATTGCAGATGTGATCAGAGAGAGAAGCTATTGATCGAGCTGATAAAAAAGGAAATATAATACCTATATCATTTATATTCATTATAGGTGCTATAATGTCCACGACCATTGCAGTATCGACCGAGACCAAGGAAGCGTTGCGGCTCCTCGGGGAAAAAGGGGAAAGCTATGACCATATCATCCAGAAGTTGATAGAGAAGGCCGCATGGAAAGAGCTGGACAGCAAGTGGAACAGGATCCTCGAAGAGGATGAGTTCATTTCCCTGGATGAATTGTGATGTATCAGGTCCTTGTTTCCGCAACGTTCCAGAAGCAGTTCGATAAGCTGCCATTGGATGTTAGAAAACGAATCCGAAAGGGTTTGAATGAACTTGAAAAGGACCCCATCGACCCGAGACCCGGGGCAGACATCAAGCAATTGAAGGATACCGACCCCCCGAAGCACAGACTTAGGATCGGCGAATACAGGGTAATTTACCTCGTCGAAAAGAACAAGGTCAAGGTGATCGAGGTCTTCATCAGAAGCAGAGGTTACCGAGAATAGTTATATCGGTCTCAAAGAATGATGATTGGCAGGGGGCGAACAATGAAGAATATGATCACACACTTAGCGAAAGTATTGTTCGACTCTGTATTTTAAGCACCTTGACTTTTATGACATTTATTTCCGAGTTGCCCCCCTGATCTTTCCTCTATGCCAGGGGTACATTTAGTGTACTTTTCTTTCCGACTTGTGGTTTAAGTCGGAAAATTGGAACAGTTTTTCATGGTTATCTCAAAATAACCCTTGAGCACTTAAATAACATATGGTTTTTTGAATCGGAATTTTCCAATTTCGGGGGGGTGCAGGAACAATATTGCCTCCTTATGAAAAACTCACTTGTCATTGACAGAGAATGGAAACATCTTGAAATCATGCCACCCCATCTCTGCTTTAACAAGATCCGAACCCGTAGACATGATCACATTATT
>JBLIRH010000061.1:0-13214 GCA_049472215.1 Thermoplasmatota archaeon
GATACAGTAGCGAAATGAAGGTCGAGGTGGCATCGAGCTCGAAACCGTTGTCAATGGTGGAAAAGGGTATCGGATGACCGTTGAACTGATTGACCCTCTGCCAGGTCAGCTTGATCTCCTCTTCGGTATGCTCCTTGTAGACCTTCTCGTTGATGTTCTCGCGGTTCCGGACGTCCATCAACTTCTTTGCGGCCAGCCGCTCCCTCCTCTGCTCCTTGAGGAGCTGGACCTCGTCCTCGACATCCTCGATGGCGTTGAGAAGGTCGAAGAGGGTCACCGGACGATCGCCCTTGTGGATGATGGATTCTACCAGGACAGGTTCCCTGGCCTTGAGGATGTTCCTTGTCACCTCGAAGGTCTCGTCGTCCTCCATCCAGTCGTAGAACTCGTCCTCCTCTGCGTAATCGTCCTCCTGGCCCATCTCCGCTTTCCTCAGGGTATCCGAGGATTTCATGTAAAGGACCGAGTAGGCCATCCTGATCAGTTTCCCTATGACTATCAGGTTGAACCTTTCCTGGGTCCTGAGCTTTTTGACGAATATCCTGCAGAAGCGTACCAGATCGACGTCCCAGGGGTCCAGGTAGTTCTCGGTGGCGAGCTCCAGCACCATGGCGATGGAGCGTGAATAGGAATCCTTGATGGTGATGTGTACCTCTTCCTTGAGCTCCGAAAGGACCTCCAGGTACTTCTCGAGCTTCGGGTACAGGTCCTCGTCGCCGTCATCTATCAGGGACTTGTGGAACACCAGATGGCGGAACACCTCCTCCTCTATGTCCAGGGACAGCTGCCTGTGGCTCCCGCTAAAGGTCATGGCAAGCCTCCCTCCTTGGGTCCGTTCTCGTTGTCCTTCGCAGCCCCATCCCCCTTTTCGTAGGAATCAACGTCTTTCAGCTCTACCCGTCCCAGGATGACCGATTCACCCTTCTGGAGTGTGACACCATATAGGTGGTGTGCCTCTTTTAAACTTATCTTCCTCAAGCTGATAAGGACGAACTGGGCGTACTTCGCGTTCTCCCTTACCATCTTTGCTATTATCTCGGCGTTGATGGCATCCAGGTTCTGATCGACCTCGTCAAGGAGGTAGAAGGGAGACGGGTCCCAGGCTTGTACGGAAAATATGAATGCCATTGATGTCAGCGACTTCTCGCCTCCGGAGAGTGCGCTCAACCGCGTCATCTTCTTTCCCGGAGGCCTGACGTGTATGTGGAGGCCACCGGAAAGCGGGTCCTCCTGGTTCTCGAGCTCGAAGTAGGCCTCGCCGCCCCCCGACACCTTCCCGTAGATCTCACGGAAGTTGCGGTCGATGCCCTCGTAGACGTGCATGAACTCGCCCTTGCGTTTCGTGTCGATCTCGGATATGAGCTTCTCGAGCTCGTCCTTCTCCTTCTCCAGGGACTTCATCTCCTGGTTTATCTCCGTTCGCTTCTTCTCCGTCTCCTCGTATTCCTCAAGGGCCTTGAGATTGACGTTTCCCGCGTTCTCGAGGATGGTTTCGAGCTCTCTGACGCTCCTTATCATGTCCCTTTCGGAAGGGTGGGGCGGCGGCGGTAGCTCGACATTGAGGAAGCCCTGTTTCTCGGCCAGGATGTCCCCGAGCTTGTCCTCCGCGGTCCGTATGTTCGTGCGCTGGGTGATAATGATCTGGTCCTGGGACATGAGCGATGTCCTTGCGGTCTCACGCTGGCCAAGGACCCTTTCCACCTCCCTCCCCATCTCGTTCCGCTTGTCGTATAGGTCCTTCGTCTTCGAATCGATGGTCGTCAGGACAGCCTCCAGGGCTTTGACCTCCTTGTCGTAGCGGACCTCCCTTTCCTTGGCCGAACCCTTCTCATCCTCGGCTTTCCTGATCGCCTTTTCGATATCGCCCGACCTTCTCTCGAGCTCCTTCATCCTCTCGCCGAAAAGGGTTAGCTGTGCCCGGGCGGAGTCTCTCGTCTCGACGAGTGATGTCCGCTTGTGAAGGAGGGTATCCCTCTCTTCCCGGAGGGACCGGAGCCTCTCCCTTACCGCCTTTGGAGTGGCCAGCTCGACGCTGTCCTGAAGCTTGTCACGATCATTGGTAAGCTCCGAGACCTTGGCTTCCAGCGTCGTAACCTTCTCAACGAGCTGTTCCTCGGCCTTCCTGAGCCCTTCAAGTTCATCTTCCAGGGCCTTGAGCTCATCCTTCTTGATATCGAGCTGCTCGGACGAACCCTTCAGGTTCTCCTCGAGCTTCGTTCTTCGTCCCTCGGCATCGGCTTGCTCTGAGGTGATCTTGCGGATCCTGGTCTCGAGGTCAGAGACCTTCTCCCTGGCCTCGTTGAGGGCAGCCGTGACGGAATCGGATTCCGCCATCTTCTCCTGAAGCTGGGCGGAAACGGATTCGAGCTCGGACACGGAACGCTTCCCGAAACTCGAAGTACCCTTCCTGTGATTGAGGCTGCCTCCTGTGATGTCGCCTCCGGCCCCGGCTATCTCTCCGGTGAGAGTTACCAGCCGGACGCCTCCCATAAGCCTGCGGAGCGTTGAAAGTTCGTCGACAACAACGGTGTCCCCGAAGGCCCATGAGAATGCGTTGCGGTAATCCTCGGAAAACTTTATGAGGTCGACCGCAAGACCCACCACGTGGGGGTCGTCCCGTATCATCAGCGCTTTGGCGCCGGGCCTCTTCACGGTCATCTTGTTGAGCGGCAGGAAGGTCGCTCTGCCCAGTTTCTTCTTCTTGAGCCGCTCTATGCACCTTGCGGCGACCTCGTCATCCGCAACGATGATCGAATTTATCCTTGCCCCGGCGGCCACCTCGAGTGCGGTCGAATATTCCTCGGGGACATTGGCAAGCTCGCCTATTGTGCCGTGTATGCCCCTGAGTTCACCCTTGTCCCTGGCGGTAAGGAGATCGTCGACCGCAAGGGATACGCCCTTGTTGAGCTTCTCGGTGGTCTCGAGCTCCACCTTGAGCTGAGTATAGGTCCTGTTCAGAGAGGTTATCTCCTGCTCCAGCGACCTCATCTTGCCCCCTAGGAGCTTCTCCTCGGTGCGGGCGTCCATGTATTCCTTCTGGAGCTTTCGGAGCTTGTCCTCGGAGACTCCCTCTTTGGCCTCGGTGAGCTCCTTTTTCAGGTCGGTGACCTCGTACTTCAGGGTCGACAGCATCTGCTCTGTGTCCGCAAAGGCGTTGCTCTTGAGATCGATGATATGGCGGTTCCGGTCCCTGTCAAGGACCGCTTCGGAGAGAAGGTCCCTTGTCGTCTCGAGCTGCTTTGAGACCTTTCCGAGGTCCCTTCGTAAGTTGAGAAGGTCAAGGTCCGTCCTTTCCTGCTCCTCCTCGAGCTTGTCTATCTTCGCCTTCTGCTCCCCTATCTTGACATTGACCTTATCGATGCCCTCTTCGGAGGTGCCTATCTCCTTTTCAAGGGATTCTAGCTTCTTGGCGATGTCCTTTCTCTCCTGCTGGCGGATCTTTCCCTCGGACTTCAGTTCAGCGATGGAATCCTCCGCGGTCAGGATCACATCCCTGGCCCTCATGAGCTCCAGCTTTGCCTCGTCAAGCTTTCCCTTGAGCTTCTTCCCCTCCTCTCCCGTGATCTCGTCGATCTCGGCCTCCACGGTCTTGATCTCCCTCTCCAGCCTGACCCTCTCAGATTCCAGCCGCTCGATCTCACCCCTCAGCTCGATCTTCTTGTTCTCGGCATTCTCGATAGCCTTGTGGTAGGTGTCGATCTCACCCCTTACGGCTGTCTCCTGAACATGGAAGAGAAGGGCCTTTGTCTGATTGATCTGCTCCTGGGCGGACCGATATTTCTCGGCCTCTTCCTTCTCCTTTCTGAGCTCCCTGAGCCTGATCTTGATCTGTTCGAGGAGCCAGCCTATCTTCTCCATGTTCGCCTCGGTCTTGGCTTTCTTTGCCTGGGCGGCGTTGATCTCCTCGTCATACTTTCTGATCCCTGCGATATCGTCGATCTCTTCCCTTATCTTGACCGGGGTCTTGTTGACGAATTCGGAGATGTGTCCCTGAAGAACGATATTGTATCCCTCTGCGGAAAGGTGAGCATGTGTGAGTATGGACTCGAACTGCGACTGGGATGACACCCGTCCGTTGACGTAAAAATAGGACAGCGTGTTCGAGGGGTCCGAGGCGGACCTCCTTATTACCCTCTTCAGGGAGACCTGGTCTGTGTCTATCGGGATCATCCTGTCGCTGTTGTCGAACACCAGAGTGACCTTGCACTCGTTGGAGGGTTTGAACTTGTCGTTGCCGTGAAAGATCAGGTCCTCGAGCCTCTTTGCCCTCACCATCTTCGAGCTTCTCGGACCGAGGACGAAGAGAACGGCATCGGCGATGTTGGACTTTCCCGAACCGTTGGGGCCTGTTATACCTGTGAAACCCTCGTACACGGGAACGACGACCTTCTTTCTGAAGGTCTTGAAATTCTCCATGTGTATCTCCTTAAGATGCATGGGCCCACCTGAACAAGGTCCTTGGATTCATCGTTGCCTATTCGCGAACGCCAACAGAGCGGATTCCCATCCCGCTGTAATTACTAGGTATAAGCGGGTTTTTGAATATATAAATAACTATCTATTCCCTCCGGGTATGGGCCTGAAAAACACGATTTCTTTTAACGGTTCAATGAAAACCCTTAAAATAGCACATCCCTCTAATGAGTCCATGCGCGGGAAGACGACCCCCATGTGGATCGCCATTATTCTGGTATTAGGGATGCTGATCACGTTGCCCCCCTCCGGGGAGGGGGCTGGGGGATCGAATGATTTCCGGTTCCCGGGGTCGAAGATCGCAAAGGACCTTGACAATGTCATCGGCCCGGATACGGAGGAGGTCTCCCTCATCGTCCATTTCAGGGACGGACCCGGGGACCATGACAGGGAGTTCCTTGAGAGGACCGGTTTCTCCGTAAGGAGAACGTTCTCGGTCGTTCCCGCAATTTCAGTGGACGGAACATCCGATCTGATCGATATACTGCTGGAAAATGAAAGGATCATATTCATCGAGAACAACGATCCGGTCGTCCTCGATATGGAAATGGGCACGCATGTCATAAACGCAACACAGGTTTGGGCCAGCCTTCTCGACGGCCCCGGGGGCCTGAAGGACCCCATCGATGGAAAGGGGGTCACCGTATGCGTGGTCGATACCGGCATAGATGCCGGCCACCCTGACCTGGACTACGGGGACAAGACGATCCAGAACCTTTTCGACGCGGGGAACGGTCTCTGGGTCGAGTCGGAGAACACCGATACCAACTACGGACATGGGACGCACGTTGCCGGGACCGTCGCAGGGAACGGCGACGCTTCAGCCGGTGCCAGAAGGGGAGTGGCTCCAGGAGCGAACCTTATAGGGCTCACTGTTTCTCTACCGGAGGAAGGGTCCACTCCAACAGAAGATGGCTACATACAGGGACTCGAATGGGTTTACCAGCACTCCAGACCAGGTGCAAATCCGGATAATATCAGGGTCGTGACCAATTCATGGCATTCCACGGTGGATGAGTACGACCCTTCCACGGCCCTGACGCAGGTAATAGAGAAGATAACCTTCGAGAACAATGTGATCTCAACGTGGTCCGCAGGCAACGACGGCAGGGACGATCCGGAAGGGAACGAGCTCACGACCTCCGGCCAGGGAAATACGCCGATCGCGATCATGGTAGCTGCCTACGAGAGGGACGGCTCCGCCGTTACCGACTTCTCTTCGAGGGGCAGGGTCGGAGCCAACCACACATACCCGGACATCGGGGCGCCGGGAAGGTCGATATGGTCCACCTCGGCGAGGAGGACGGTCATAAGCGGCGGGTCTTTCATTGGCGGCAATACGAACCCCTACTATCTTGCAATATCCGGTACGTCGATGTCAACACCCCACGTGGCCGGGCTCGTAGCCCTGCTGTGGCAGGCAGCCCCATCCATGAGAGTGTCCTCGCTCCACGAGGATTATTCCGGTCCGGACCCGGAAGCGTGGTATTCCGACCCGAAGACGGTGATCCACGAGGTGGAATGGATCCTGGAGGCCTCCGCCACATTCCTTCCCCCGGATTCCGACCATGGAAACGTTGCCGGGGATTCGAATTCCACGGGATGGGGGGGCAAACCCGTTGATTATGTGCAGGGATACGGGATAGTCAACGCCAAAAGGGCTGTCGGGATCGCTCTTACGCTGGAAAGGCTCAGGGACATGTGCGAGAACCCCAGCGAGATCACTGTCTGGGATGCGATAAAGGCCTACGACGAGCAGGGGGTCTCTGGCAGCATGGTCATTCCATCCGCAACCGCAGAGGTGGCCTGGGCCGGCGAGTTCTCCAGGTATAACGACCAGGATATGAACCCGCTCTCTCTTGTGAACCAGACAAAGTATGTCGAGGTCCCCGAAGGTGCCATCAGCGCGACTGTCACCATGACATATCACGGACTGGACACCTCGAGGTTCCAGGCGGGCGACCTATCCTTCACGATCGACACCAACGGGGACGGGAACGAGGACATCCAGAGCTCGCTCTCCTTCACCGACGAGGGGATCGATATCGAAGAGGTGGCTGTCTCAGGGGAAGGTATGTGGACCTTTGGTATCGTCGGGAGGGGGGTCAAGGTACCGAGACCTTTCCAGGGTGTCAACTATATCGAACTTAGGATAGAGTACGATATAACGGTCGTTTTCAAGATGTCGGAGAACGGCACCTACGCTACAAGGCCCCTGAACGCTGTCTACGCTCCGATCTTTCCGGGAGAAAACGCGGATGGAGGGGGTGGGATCGAGGTCATGACATACCATCTACGGGGGCTCGAGCTTCCGAAGGAGGAGGAAGAGCCTGGAACGGGCGGAGGAGGTTTTCCCTGGGCAGCTGTCATAATTATCATTCTCCTCGCCGGAGCAGCAGTCGGCGGCTACCTCTACTACCGTAAAAGGCAGAAGAAGGGAAATGTATAAGGATCGTTTCAAAAAGCTTATGCCCCTCAAATCACAATGGGGTCTAGCAAGGGGGTCCGAAATGAGGGAACAGGAAGATGAGAAGAGGATACGGAAACGGGTCAGGAAGATGAGGGATTTCTACACGCACCTTGTGGTCTACCTGGTCATAAATACGATGCTTGTCTTCATCTGGTACTTCACCAGCGGAGGATTTCCATGGTTCGTGTTTCCGCTCGGGGGATGGGGAATCGGACTGTTCTTTCACTGGTACAGCGTTTTCATCGAGGACGGCCTCATGGGCAAGGATTGGGAGGACCGCAAGGTGAAAAAGCTAATGGAAAAGGAGAAGGGCAGGAAGAAGAAGTGAATGGGAAGGGGAAAAAGGCAATATACCACCATCATTTAAGCATCCCCATGGAGGGTGACGGACCCGTATCCGACGATATCGAGATCATCCATACTTCCGAATGGCCCACGGAGGAGATAGTCGAACTCTACAAGGCAGGCGGATGGTGGAAGGATTCGTACGATCCGTCACGAGTTCAACCGCTTCTCAAGGGAAGCGCGGTCTTCATCATCATATACCACAAGGTCGAGAAGAGGGCGGTCGGCATGGGAAGACTGGTCTCAGACGGTGTGAGCGATGGTTACATCCAGGACCTCGTGGTCCTGCCTCACCTCAGAGGACGAGGGATCGGCAGGATGATGGTGCGGGAGCTGGTCAGGTCCGCAAGGGAGCTCGGGCTTGTCTGGATCGGCCTGATATCGGAGGAAGGAAAGAACGGTTTCTACGAGAGGCTCGGGTTCAAGACCTTCAGCGGGACCCCGATGATATACGATCCCGATGGGGAGGTGTGATCCTGGACCTATCGGATTTTAAAAAGGTCTCGCTGGAGGATGCGCCCATCTTCCGGGAGCATTATTTGCGGTATCCTCCGGAGCACTCCGACTACCTGCACGGGACCATGTACACCTGGCGCGATTACATGACATACTCATTTGCGAAGTACGGAGAGCATATCGTCATCGTGGGAGAGCTCAATGGAAAGTATTACATCAGACCCCCGGTGGGCCCCAGGGAAAGGAGCGTGTTCTCCGATGTCCTAGACCTCTCGAGAAGGGAGGGATGGGACCCTGTCATCGCCATGATCGGGAGCGGCACGAGGAAATGGTTGAAGGAGGAGTTCCCTGAGTTGGAATACGAATCCCACAGGGACTATTATGAATACGTCTACCTCGCATCTGACCTTGCGGGCCTTCCCGGGAAGGACTACCTCAAGGTCCGCAACTACCTCAACAAGTTCCGCAAGAACAACGACCACACCGTCGAGAGCATCACCCTTGAGAACATCGGAGAGGTCAAGGACTTCCTTGTCAGGTGGTGCGAGCAGAGGGGATGTCAGGACGACCCGTTCCTGATGCAGGAGAGACAGACGAACTATTACGCCCTCGAGGACATGTTCACCCTGGGAATGGAAGGTGTCCTTGTTCGGGTCAATGGGCGTGTCGAGGCTTTCTCGGTTTTCGAGGAGATGTCAAAGGAGATGGCCGTCGTTCACCACGAGAAGGCGAACGTGGAGATCCCCGGGCTCTACCAGGCGATCAACAACGAGACCGCCAGGGTCCTCGTTCACCGCTACAGGTTCATCAACCGAGAATCGGACATGGGCGTGGAGGGACTCCGGAGGGCCAAGGAGAAGTACAGACCCCATCATCTTCTAGAGATCCACCATGCCAGGTCTCCCTGAGGCTCACTCCTCGACGTAGAAATCGCTCTGGGACCTTGTGAGCAGGAAAAATAACACCGAGATGATGATGAACAGCAGGATCAGGCCCAGAGGGACCAGGTACCATGCGAGGGAAACCTTCTTGTTATCTCCCTGGACACCTCCGTCAGGGATCTCCGGGGGTTCGACATAAATGCAGTTGAGACCCTTAACGAAGAGAGCGGACCTTCCCTCCTCATCGTATACAAGCAGCCTTATCTCATGATATCCCCTGGCCATTGTTACCGTGAGGACGGGATCGGTCGATAACTCCTCGCCATCCAGGGTCCAGTTGAATGAGAGACCCCCGCCGTCTGGATCGAACGACCCGGACGCGTCGAAGATCTGGGTCTCGTTCTCTATAATGGTTATCATTTCTCCTTCAGGGACCGCTGTTGTGTTCATCGTTATGGATATAACCGGGGCCCTGTTGGTGACAATGACCGTTATTGAGGTCTTCGATGTGAGTTCACCATCGGAGACGAAGAGAGTGACCGTATGGACACCCTCTGCGAGATAGAGGGCGAAGCTCCTCTCATTGGAGAGGTTTATACCGTCAATGCTCCACCTGAAGGTAAGGTTAGCCCCTTCCGGGTCAAGGCTTCCGTTGGAATGGAAGATTATGAGCTGCCTCACGTAGAAACCCTCTCCGTTGTCTGGACTGCTGATCACCGCCACCGGCGGCTCGTTCCCTGGCGGGGGCCTCTCGTCGATGTATATGATGACTTCAGTAAGGGTGAAATCCTTGCCGTCACTCACGTTCAGGGTAATGACATGCTGTCCCAGGGTGAGAAGGACGTTATCCTCCATCATGGAGGAAAGTAAACCGTCGAGGTCGCTTGTCCATGTGTAGGCAAGCTCGTCCCCGTCAAGGTCGTAGCTCCCGAACGCTGAGAGAAGCACATACTCGTCCACGTAGAAGGTCGCATAGTTCTCGGGTGAATCAATGTACGGGATAGGTGGTGAGTTGGCCTTCTGCACCGAAAAGTTAACCCAGTCGAAGGATGCCAGTCCTTGAGGATCGGTGACCTTCAATCTTACCGTATGGTCGCCTATGACGAACTTCCTCGTGAACGAAGGTGCATCGGACAGGAAGGTGCCCGTTGCCGGTATTGTCCACTCGTATTCCAGGGGGTCGCCGTCGGGGTCCATGCTCCCTGTCGATAGGAATGTGATGTTCGTGCCAGCGGTAACAACGAAGTCTTCCTCGGGAGCCGATATCACCGCAATCGGGGGCCTGTTCGGAGCCTCTATCTCGAAGACCACCCTGGCGGACCCGATCATCTCGGTGTCCTTCCATACGGAGAAGGTCACCAGGTAGATCCCCACCTCCGGTGTCCATGAGAACTCCCTCTCGCTGCTGATGGGATCCGAGGAGGTGTTCACGAACCAGAAATACTGGACCTCGCCCAGATATGGCGGATACGGATCCAGTATTCCGCTGAAATGAAGCTCCGTCCCGAGCATGTAGGTTCCGGGGTCCGGAGAAAGTATGACGGCTTCGGGGGTTACCTTGGACCTGCTGACCTCGATGTCCAGACCCACAAGGCTTCGGGTCAACGGATTTGCCAGGCCGGGAAGGACTATGTGCCAATCGCCATCCGGAAGGACGATCGATCCCGGAGCGCCCGCGGATATGTTCAGGACACCCGCCGGGAAGAACTCGGAGCCGTTGAGATAGAGCTGATAGTTCTCATCGTCGAGGAAGAACAGGCGGACCACCGACCTGTCGGGATAGCTCTTCCAAGTGTACCTGCTGAAGCTCAACGGATCGGTGATGGAACGGGTCGACTGTTCCAGGAAATCCACGGTTGCGTTGAATTGCAGCCCGATATCGGTCTGGTCCATTTTGGTAAGGTTCGCTTTCAGGGGCATCGTCTTGTTGAGGGTGACGTTGAACCAGTGATGGACCCCCGCAATAGCGCTCGGAACCGCCATTGGTATCGGTACCATATCATCGAGATGCAGGCCCATGGGTGTGATGACCTGGACGTAGTAGGGGTAGCCGAAACCGATCTCGAAATCGGTCTCCCCATTCGCATCCGTATGGTTCCCTATCAACCCGTAATCATATTCGTAGTTGGAAGCCGGGTAGGAATACAGTTTCACCATCGCGCCGTCAACGGGGATGCCGTTCGCATCGAACACTCCAACGGTAAGGTTCGCGGTCTGTGTATGGAGATATGCTGAGTTGAACTGGGTGGAGTCCGGATTGAAGGCTGCGTGAGCATTTACCCCGCCGGGCCCTCCTTCCGCGTAGGTGTCGTTGATGATGCCGTCGTAAGCCCTCCAGACGTGCCATCCACGGTCGTAGAACATGTTCCATCCATGCATCCAGTCGAAATTTATGACGGTGACCGTGGGGATCAGAGCTGTCTTGGCGACCGCTGACAGAAGGTAAGAGTTCTCCCCGCACATGCCGATGTGCTCGCCGTAAGCCATGACAGGCTGGTTGGAGCGGTATTCCGGCATTCCGAAGATCATGGAATCCATCTGCCATTTCGTCACGGCCCCCACCGCACCGTTGCTCTGGAAATCATTTGTCGTTCCGTTCCATAGCGTGGTCTGGTTCAGGAGCGTGTCCCGGAGTACCGGATATCCAGGATCGGATTCATAGTACAGGAACGTCCTCCAGAACCAGCCGTCATCCGGATAGGTGTACCTCTTGGTGGACCTGTTCATATAGTTGGGCTGCTCCATGCTATTGCGGGGCATCACCAGGTTCTCGTAATATATCTCGTCCGGAAGCGTCACGGTGCCCCCCGGGATATTGTAGGTGATCGTTGTTCTGAGACCCTCGGAGGTGTTGACATCGGTGATGGAGGCGTACTTGACCTCCTCGGCCACCTTGTAGACCATCTCTACGTTCTCGATGAGGAGCTCTGGCCAGACCCACATGGAGCTCAGGACGTTTGTTGGAAGGTGAGCGATCGTGAATGCGATCTCGTCCCTGTATCTCCAGTCGACGGAATCGTTCAGCAGGAGCTCGGCCAGACGCTGTCCGTGATACGACCAGAACTCCGAGAACTTCCAGCTGAGGGTGTCGTTCAGCCACTGGGGGGCCGCATCTATCGCTGCCCGGACAGTTGCATTATGGTCGTAATAGGGATCGTAAGGATCGGACCCCTCCAGGGTGCCGTTCATGTTATCGAATTCTATCCTGATATCCGTGGAAGCGTTGACGTATGATGACCAGCTCCCGTTGACAAGCGGGGTCCATTCGACCTTTCCCCTGGTCGGAGAACTCAATAAATATAGGTCCGGCGAAGCCTTGGCGATGCTCGTGCTCTGGACCGCGAAAGAGGCTGCGGGGGCGATCAACAGCAAACAAAATAAGAGTGGGGTGTATCTCGCTCTCATCCGAGGCCTCCCGGACCTATCATATCCGCTTATTGTAAGTCTGTTTATATAATCCCTTGGGGGGCCTTTTCCCCATTTTAAAAGGTTTCGGTCCATGTTCCTGGTCTCTTTCAGGTTCCTTGACCCTCTCCTCTTCATCGTCAGGGAACAGTTTCGATCTCAAGACCGCCCATACCACCACCAGGAGGATGAGGATGGATATGGAAATAACAGGCAGATATTGAGAGGGGGTCGTTGTGAAGCTCTTGAAGGAGGTTTTGGTAATGAAGGGCATGACGTAATGGGTTTCGTTCTCCTGGCCCTCGACATTGCTGCGGGCAGTTATCCTCACATTAGTGGTTCCAGGAGAGCCGGACCTCTGCCTTATTTTGAGGTGGAACTCACCCCTCTCGTTGCTATCAAGGTCGAGGTGATCCCTATCGATACTGACATCCACGCCGCTTGATCTAGGATAAGCTTCAAGAAAGATCCGGTCCCTGCCGTTCCCCTCGTTCATAACATAAACAGTGGCATCCAGCCATTCCCCGACGGGGGTCCTTGCTGTAACCGGCTCCCTTTCGATCGAAAGCCTGCTGAACTGATCGACCACGATATCACATGAGATCGGGTCAAAAGTACCTCTTTGCCCGGTAGGATCATACTCCCATTGGAAATCAAGTATGAGTGGGATCCTCGTTTCATGCTCAAGTTCCATGGGTGCCATGACTGTGATTGAACAGGTTTTCCTGGTGGAAGAAATGGAGAATACCATGGTGGGAGGTGGGGAACAATATAGACCCTCGGCGAACGGCCGAACAGTCACGATAAAATAGACACTCCCGTTCACTTCCGGAGGAAGATCGCAGTAAAGGTTCACGACGATATTTACCAATTTATTGCCGCCGGATTCCACATTGATATAGTATTCATTCCTGTTGAAGAACGCCCTCATGATCGGTACAGGAAGCTCATCGCTGTCTTCTTCTTCTTCTTCCTGCGCTTTCGTGGATGATGGGATCAAAATGGATGCGGTGATCAAGATCAACATCAAGATGCAGATGACCGGCCATGCTCGGGCTCCGAAGCCGCTCGACCTTCTATCTGCTTTCATGGATCCACCGCCATCAAGCAAGCTCCTTGACCTTGACCTTTTTCCTTTTCTTCCTGACCAGACTGTACGTAATTATGCACCCTGCGGCGAGGAT
>JBLIRH010000062.1:0-12860 GCA_049472215.1 Thermoplasmatota archaeon
CCTTCATCGCCGCTTTGTCATCCATTGGCCAATCGTAGGAGCCCGTCATCATCTGCATGTGTCCGGGTTTCTCGGGCCTCACCTGGAAATCAAGGTAGAGCGGCTTCCCCGTTGAATTGATATCAAAGGAGAAGGAAGACCTTACTCTCGCCATTGCGAAAGGAGACAGATCGAATTCATCCGAGACCCCGTCTCCATCATTATCTCGATCCCAGGCATTGGAGATCTCGTCCCCGTCGATATCCGGATCCAAACCGATCATCTCGGTACTGTCCGGAATTCCGTCGCCGTTGGAATCTATGACGTTGGGATCGGTATTGAACTGGACCTCCTCCCAGTCCGTAAGCGTGTCCCCGTCTGAATCCTTTTCAAGGGGATCGGTCCCGATTATCCTTTCCACCCTGTCGGGGATCATGTCCGAATCGGAATCTTCAAAGGGAGCCGGTGTTGCATCGATCAATTCCTCGACAAGTTCCTTGAGATGCCGGTATGGTCCCGGAACGAAATCCCTCCTTGTGGGAGCCTCGTCCCCCTCGGCCCAACTCTGCACTATGGGAAGGAATGCAACGGAAACAACTAATAAAAGACAAAAAACAGCCAGGGCTACCTTTGATCGTTTCTGCATACTCTCACCTCGCCTGATCCGAACATCCATGTTCCTATCGTTATTAATTAATTGCCAAGGTCATTCGGATATATCTGGCCGTATGTGCAGATCCTCTTTGGCCTTAACATTCCAGAACAAAATATCTGAAACCCATCTGAATTCAAACCAAATAGCTGAGATCTAAAGTCTCGAACGGTGTTTTTTCCGGCCCTTTGAACTTTTTATCCTGTAGATCCCGTAACCAGCGCTTTTCAGGATAGATGGGATGTTCCTGACGGCCTCGCGGTCGTATTCGCGGATATCCTCGGAAAGCTCCTCCCAGGATACCAGGTACGGGCTCTGCAATTTTTTCCTGTCATCTCCAAGTGTCCAGTCGTTGAGATACTTTTCAGCGTTCCACCGGTAGTGTTCCATCTCTCCCAGCAATTCAACCTCTTCCTCGGTGAACTTCTTCAAAGCACCGGGTCCGATCTCATCTTTCATCCTGCAGCCGATCGCACGGAGTTTCACATCGATGTGGTCCGACTGCTGCCTGTTCGCATCCTTGTAGACCTCAGGAAGTCTCTCCCAGTCCCGGTGGCTTGGTTTCTTTGGATCGAAGGTTCCCTCCTCCTTCCGCTTTTTAAGGTATTCCCTGTGTATCACCTGCGCCATCAAATCCAGTTCGTTTCGGACGATGATCCTCTCGCTGCAGACATCCCTGATCGTCCTGAAGATATGGAACCTCGAGCTCCCCGGACCTGAATCCATCTCCTTTTTCAGGATCGAGGCAAAATCAACCTTTTCGAGAATATTTATCAATACGGGCAGGTTCGAGCTCAGATCCTTGTCGTTCAATTGAAATGCGGTGGTTATATTGTTCACATCATCCTCGTAGCATAGGTAGGCGATCGTCGGCTCCGAGCTGATGACAGGAAGCACGGAATCTATATTGAAGAAACCGGACTCATCCACCTTGATATCCATGAATTCGAGCTTGATGTTATCGATGTTGACGACCTCGGGATACCGATCATAGAAACCGATGGACCTCCCCTTCGCATTCTCGTCGATGATGGTTATCTTCAGTTCCTTCCCGTTAGGATAATGGCCGACCTTCAATGCCTGGATAACGAGGCTTTCACCGAGAGAGCCAAAACCGAAGACCAGAATATGATAAGGTTCATCATCTTCCTTCGAACCGAACATCTCCGGAGGGAACTTATCGAAGATCAACCTCGCGCTGTAATCGAATATGTTGAAATATTTCAAGGAGAGCTCCTTGTTGCTCTTCATGGACCTCTTGTAGTTCTTCTCGATGAGATCGCAGAGCTTCCGGTTCTTCATATGCACATAGCACGTGCATCTGCTTTTCTTCGTGCTTCTGCTCACTACCTTGTCCTGTTTCAGGGCGATCTCGGTATTGGTGACATCACTGCCCGTTATGGCGAAAAGATATTTCGCCTTGACAACATTGGCTCGCTCCAGCGTGAACTTCTGGGTCGCATCACCGTGGAGGATGGTGATCCCCTGTTCGATGCACGGTTCGATCTTCAGATTGTTCGGGTCCTTTTCTATTACCACGACCTTGTTCTTCTTGACAAGGTCCCTGGCAAGAAGATACCCTTTGTCCCCGAGTCCGCAGATCACAACATGGTTCCTCCATCGCTTGATCTTCATGAGCTTAATTTTCTCGCTGAAGAGCTTAAGGACTATCAACACAACAGCATACGAGGAAACCAATGGAAGTATGAACCTCCCCACTTGCAGCTCCCAGGGAATGGGCACCCCATATTCATTGAGGTTGATCAGGTATAGACGCATCACAACGTAGGTAATATCGAATATCGTCCATCCATCGTCGTGGTACATCTTGTAATAACCGATCCACCCAAGGATGGACCCGATGGCGGCGAACATCAGGATTATCAGCCATTTGTTCTCTTTTATACGCCTCAGTGAAATCAATCGATCTTCTCCCTGGATTAACGTCCTATAACCTAGGTCTGCACCTCCTTCGGTGGCTCTGACTGCTCGATCGGCTTTATCGGTTCATCTTCGGGAATGGGCTGCTTGGGAGTCTTTGGAGGAGTGGAAGGACTGTCACCCTTTTTTGGCAGAAGGTCCTTCTTCTCACTTTGCTCCATGGTCTCGATCTCCGCCTCCAGGGTTTGCTGCACCGTTTTGGCAAGATGGTCGATATGCTCCTCCAGGGGTTCGTTAATGGCATCGAGCCAGTGGATCGCGCTGATATAATATTCCAGCTCCTCGGACGGGGTGATATCGGTGATCCGGAACAAAATGATGGGGATCTTCTTGTTAACTGCCCTTTCGACCTCTCGCAATACCTGTTCGGATTCGTTGGAATCCGCCGAGAATACCAATACCATGATCCTGGCAGAGTTGATCGCTTTTATGATCGCCTTCCCCCAGGTCACTCCAGGTGTAACATCCCTTGGAGCGATCCAGCATCTCATGTCCATTTCTTCCAGATGATTGCAGATGGAATATGCCGTATCCCTATCCTTGTGGGCGTAGCTGATGAAGATCTCTTTCACTCCGCCGGGTTCTGCGGGCCCCAGCAGTTTGATTATCCTTCTCCTCTTTCTTAATATCATAAAAGCGACGATGCCGGCAATTATTATCAGGACGATGGGAGTCGTCAGGAGCCCCCAGAGGTAATTGAAACCGCTTTCTTTACCCGGGGGCTTGATGGGGTTGGTCCCTTCTTCATGCTCCTCGAAGTCCGTTTTCCCGTCGCCATCCTCGTCATTATCCTTTGAATAGACCAATGGGTTCAATCCATATTCCAGCTCCCATCCGTCCTCCATTTCGTCACCGTCGGAATCCTCATCATTGGGATCGGTGCCGTTTCGATATTCCTGAAGGTTGGTAAGTCCGTCCTTGTCAGGGTCCATACCGGCATCGGCGGAGTTCAGGGGATCGAGACCGTACTGGGTTTCGATCAGGTCCGGTATGCCGTCCCCATCCATATCGTTGTTCTTGGGAAGGACCGTTATCTTGAACTCGATCTCCTTCGCGTTGGCGGAGGGGTCTTTTACAGAAACCTTCACGTTGTACTCACCGGATTGGTTGATGTACCCTGTGAATTTTATCCCGTAGAACGTACTTGGCAGTCCGGTCCATTTGACCTCATCTATTCCGATATTGTCAGTGGCTTCTATGGTGATCGACAGGGGCAGCCCCGAATACACAGTAAAATCGTTCATCACTTTGACAACGGGTGGTGTCAGATCAAGAACACTGACCGACCTCTCGGTCCCTGAAAATGACAGGTCCGAGGTGTCGAATACCGTTATGGTATAGGTCATTTCACTGGTCGACTGGTCAAGGTCGATGATCAGGCTCCAGGTACCATCGCCATCATTGCTGAGAGAGACGTCCGTTCCTCCGGAGGTATCATGGGACCAGGTAACAGCGACCCTCTTGACACCCATATTGTCCGATGCCGAAACATCGAATTTGAAATGTCCTCCCGTCGTTGAATTTTCAGGACTGCTATCCGTGAACGATGGGGCGTCATTGTCCTGGACCTGAACGTCCTTCTGCGGATGTGAAACGGAATTCCCCGAAGTGTCTATTGCATGGAAGATGTAATGAAGGGATTGCGTGGAACCGCTGGGGATCGTGATAATGTACGTATAGAGGTCATCCTCCGACATATTGGCCGTCAGATGCTTCCCGGAACCGAACCAGTATTCCACCGTAACGTCCCGAACCTCGATATTATCTTCCACTTCCACCGAGAACGAGTATTGATCTCCTGTCGTTCCTGTATTTGGAGAACTATCGGTGAAGGTCGGGGGATCGTTGTCCAATACGGCGACCGTCTTTGACGGTTTGGAGGTGTTGCCCCAGTTCCCGGCCTTATCTGAAGCGCTGAAGAAATATTGAAGCGGGGCCAGGGAACCGCCGGGTATCTGGACCTGGAACGAAAAGGGGCTGGTACCGGTCATGGTTTCGTTCTCGTGCTTCCCTGTACCGAACCAGTATTCCACGGTTACGGTCTGAACACCGATGTTATCAACGACCGAGAATGAGAAGGTGTACTGGTCGCCCGTTGTCGAGCTTGACGATGAGCTGTCCGAAAAGGTCGGGGGATCGTTATCGTAGATGGATATGTCCCTTGTTGGTGTGCTTTCCCAGTTTCCTTTGGCATCCCCGGCATGGAAAATGTAGTGGAGAATTGCCAGTGAACTTGATGGGATCGTTATCTGACGCGTATATGGGCCCGCTCCGTTCATCGTTGTGTTCTCATGTGATCCCGAGCCGAACCAATATTCCACGGTTACGGTCTGGACTCCGATATTGTCGTAAACCGCCACATTGAATGCCAAGGAATCCCCGGTAGTTCCGGTCAATGTGGTGGTATCGGCCCCGAAGGTCGGCCTGTCATTATCCAATACAGCGACTATCTGATCCGTCCCGGTGATCCGGTTCGTACCGTCGGTGACGGTCACATTATAGATCAGAGATCCCGTGGAATGGTCAAGAACGATGGAAAGGCTCCAGGTACCGTCACCGTCGTTCGTCAAGGACATATCTTTCCCGCTTCGGGAACCATGTGACCAGGTGGCGGTCATGCCCGTCACAGCGATGTTATCGGATGCCGTGACATTGAGGGTATAAGTGTCGCCCGTCGTACCTGCGGCGTTGTTGTAAGCTTCTATCGACGGAGCGTCATTATCCGTGACGGTGACGATCTGGTCGGGTCCGGTGATCCGGTTCAGGCCATCCGTGACGGTAACATTGTAGGTCAACGGTTTCGTGGAATGGTCAAGCCTGATGGAAAGGCTCCAGGTGCCGTCACTGTCATCTGTCATCGCAGCATCCGTCGCTCCAAGCGTGCCGTGGGACCATGACACCGTCATCCCCGTCACGGCGATGTTGTCGGAAGCAGTCACATCCAGATTGTACGTATCGCCCGTCGTACCTGCAGCGTTGTTGTAGGCATTGATAGTTGGAGCATCGTTATCGGTAACAGCAACGGTCTGTGGTGATCCCGTCACAGGATTGGTCCCATCGGTGGCTGTAACAGTGTAAGTCATCGAGTTCGTGGAGTGATCAAGGACTATGTCCAGGCTCCAGGTACCATCCCCGTCATCCGTCATGGCGACGTTCGTTCCTCCACGGGAACCGTGGGACCATGTAACCGTCATGCCTGTTACAGCAATATTGTCGGATGCAGTGACATTGACCGTGTACGCATCGCCAGTCGTACCCCCTGCGTTGTTGTAGGCATCGATGGACGGAGCGTCATTGTCCGAGACCGTTACGGTCTGTTGTGAGCCCGTCACCGGATTGGTCCCGTCGGTAGCCGTCACAGTGTACGTCATCGTGCTTTTGGAATGATCCAGAACTATGTCCAGACTCCATGTTCCATCGCTGTCATCCGTCATGGAGACGCTCGCTCCTCCCCGGGCGCCATGGGACCAGGTCACCGTAACTCCGGTGACGGCGATATTATCAGAGACCGTGACGTTGAGCGTGTACGTATCGCCCGTCGTACCTGCAGGGTTGTTGTAGGCATCGATGGACGGAGCGTCATTATCCGATACCGTTACCGTCTGCTGTGAGCCCGTCACCGGATTCGTTCCGTCGGTGGCCGTAACGGTGTATGTCATCGAGCTCGTGGAATGATCGAGCATTATCAAAAGGCTCCATGTTCCGTCGCCGTCATCTGTCATGGCGATGTTCGTCCCTCCGCGGGAACCGTGCGACCATGTCGCGGTCATGCCTGATACCGCAATATTGTCAGATGCCGTAACATTGAGGGTATAGGGATCGCCTGTCGTGCCGGGAGTGTTGTTATAGGCATCGATGGTCGGAACGTCATTGTCCGAAACAGTTACTGTCTGGTTTGACCCTATGACATGATTCGTACCATCCATAGCTGTAACATTATAAGTCATCGAACTCGTGGAATGATCGAGCATGATAGGGAGGGTCCAATACCCATTGCTGCCCTTTGTCATGGGTATGTTTCTGCCTTCAAGCGATCCGTGAGTCCAGTTCGCGCTCATACGGATCACTGCAATGTTATCAGAAGCCGTCACATTGAGTTTGTAGGAATCTCCTGTCGTCCCTCCAGTGTTGTTGTAAGCATCAATGGTCGGAGCGTCATTATCGGCTACGTAGAGAAGGAAGCTGTTGGGAACATCTATCAGGTTCGGATAGTTGTACCATCCGTTTGAGCTGTCCTTGGCTGAATAATTATACATCAGTATGATCGCGCTGGAAGGTATCTGGATGGTTGAAGTCCAATTATCATAGGATATGTCACTGCTCTTGTTCAAGGAGAT
Source organism: Thermoplasmatota archaeon (assembly GCA_049472215.1). GTDB lineage: Archaea > Thermoplasmatota > Penumbrarchaeia > Penumbrarchaeales > Penumbrarchaeaceae > JAFGLL01. Next base: position 6,910 of record JBLIRH010000062.1, read on the forward strand.
GTTGCTGTACTTCCCCCAGTAGTCCAAGGTATAGTTCACATGAACTTCGGAGAAGGAACCCTTTGTTGTGCCTATATTGAATGTGAATGATTCACCGGTCGTGGCAGCGGACCTGTTCGTGAAATCCTGCTTGAAGTCGATGTGGGAGGCTGCTTTCACATTATTCATAGGAAAAATGATGAAGCTAGAAAGGACAATGGAAATCACAGTGGCAATTATCGCAGCCTTCTTCATCATGGTTTCACACACCTCTATACGGAGCATACAAGGTCAAATGGGACCTAGAACTGGAACACCTTCTCTCTCTGGGGAATGGGTGGCATTAATTGCAGTACCGTGTATTTATGATTAATTGAGGCCAGAATCAATGGTGATCAGCGAATACCATGCACAGCACTGCCGATCGGCTCCTTTTTAAAAAATTGAAAATTCGTCAAAGATCGAAAGGTCAAGAAGAGGGCATTGAACGGTAGATCTGGAAAATGAATTATTACATCCTATACGATGCATGCTCCATGTTCATCAAGGAATTCAGGGAGCTGGCGGAGACCTGGGAGCCCGGAAAACACATGGTCGTCGAGGAAAGGAACGGCCTCATCGAGGCCTATCACGATGCCCATGTAGCTGTGGTGGACAGCGGGGGAAGACTCCTTTTTTCCAGCGGAGATCCGCGCCATTTCACTTATACCAGATCATGCATCAAACCGATCCAGGCCCTCCCCCTCCTATTCACCGGAGCAGCGGATCATTACGGTCTTACCGATCGTGAGATCGCCATCATAAGCGGTTCTCATTCCGGTGAGCCAGAACACCTGAAGGTGGTGAGATCGATCCTTCAGAAGGCGGACCTCGAAGAATCTTACCTCAAATGCAAGGGACATGCGCCTTTCAACAAAGAACAGGCGAAGATCATCGGAGAGGACTACTCCCCCATCCATGACAACTGCTCTGGAAAGCATGCTGGAGCGCTGGCCACCTGCAAGTTCATGGGATGGGACCTCGACACCTACACGGAGTTCGATCATCCTCTGACAAAGGAGATCGTGAGGGCGACCTCGGAACTCACCGGTCTGAAAAAAGAGGAGATCCACACCGGTGTGGACGGGTGCGATATTCCGAACTTCGCGATACCCATCGATAAGATGGCCCATCTGTTCGCTCTCCTGATGGAACCACCCGAGGGGCCGATGAAGGAGCATCTTTCCAGGCTCGGAACTTCCATGATCAAGTACCCCTACCTGGTGGCGGGAACAGACAGGTTCGACACCGTTCTGATGAACGACCTCTCAGGGAATGTACTCTCGAAGGGCGGAGCTGTCGGGCTTCAAACCGTCGCTGCAAGGACCGGAATGGGATGGCTCGGTGTATCCGTTAAGATACTGGACGGTGCCTACTCCACTACTCTACCCCTCATGACATATCATGTTCTTTCCGAACTCGGACTCCGTTCGAGCACTTCGAACAAATACAAAAGCCCCCTGGTCAAGACCAGATCCGATAAGGTTGTCGGTGCTATCTACTCATTCGGAACTCTGAATAAACACAGATCTTGACCCGTTTCAGACCAAATATATTATTATCGACATCACCTATTCACCATGGGGTGAGGTAAATGATAATGGAGTTCACCTATTATCCATATACGGAAAAGAATGTGGAAAAGGTGGAAGAACAATGGGGTGTCTACAAGCTCGCGGACGATCTCAAGAAGGTCGTGTTCATCGGAAGGGGCAATGTGAAGAAACACCTTCCGAAGCACCTGCCGGACGGCCCCGTTCCGGCCGAGGGGGTCGAATTCTTTTCCGTGGAGTATTTCGACACGGGCGAAGAGGCATTCAATTCCTGGGAAGATCAAATGAAGAGCTACTTCTCCAGGTTCGGAAAATATCCGAAATACAACAAGCCCCTGGATTGATCAAGCCCTTACCGGTTATGCAGTGAATTTTTTAAATAGAACCCGAAGATACACCCTCACGGTTCTAATGAAACGTCTGAAAACAAGTTGGGAGAACGATGAAGAACAGGATAGGCATCAGAAGGGAAAGCAAGAACAGATGGGAGATGAGGGCTCCGCTCACCCCTGAGCATGTACGCCGTCTGGTCAACGATTATGACATAGGGTTCACGGTCCAGCCTTCGGACCTGAGGACCTTCCACTCCGAGGATTACAAGGAGGCGGGTGCCAAGGTAGATGAGGACCTCAAGAGCGCAGAGATCATTCTCGGGATAAAGGAGATCCCCCTCCACGAGATCGAGCCGGGCAAGACCTATCTCTTCTTTTCGCATACTATCAAGGGGCAGCCCCATAACATGCCGATGCTCCGCAAGTTGATGGAGCTAAAATGCACCCTGTTCGATTACGAGAAGATCGTGGACGAGAAGAACAGAAGGCTGATCTTCTTCGGCAGGCATGCCGGTCTTGCCGGAATGGTGGACACCCTCTGGGTGCTTGGCAGGAGGCTTGAATGGGAAGGAGTGAGGAATCCCTTCTCTTCCGTCATGAAAGCTCACGAGTACGGGGACCTATCAAGCATAAGGGAGCATGTCTCCTCGGTCGGGAGGCTCATCGCCACCCATGGGATCCCTTATTCCCTCAGACCCTTCGTCATCGGGATCGCGGGAGCGGGGAACGTATCCCAGGGCGCTCAGGAGATACTGGACCTCCTACCCGTTAAGGAGGTCAAACCCAGTGAGCTCCCGAACCTCAAGAAGAGGAAGGATGCAGGGACGAACATCTACAAGGTCATCTTCAACGAGTGGGACATCGTCGAACCGGTGGAGGAAGGAAAGGAGTTCGACCTTCAGGATTACTACGACAACCCGGAGAGGTACAGGCCCAAATTCGAGAAGTATACCCCCTACTTGCACGTTCTGATGAACTGCATATACTGGGATGCAAGATATCCCAGGCTCATAACCAAGGAGATGACGAAGAAGCTCTATTCGGACCACCGCTCACCCAACCTAAGGATCATCGGGGACATCAGCTGTGACATTGAGGGAGGCATCGAGGCCACTATCAGGTCTACGACGCCCGAGTCCCCGGTATACGTGTACGATCCCTGGGAGGACAAGGCGATCCCGGGTTGGAAGGGGACGGGGCCCGTCATACTTGCAGTTGACAACCTCCCGTGCGAGATCCCTGTGGAGGCTTCGGAATACTTCGGCGACAAGTTGAAGGAATTCATTCCATCCCTGGCGGGAACGGACCTTGATTCTGGGATCGAGAGCTTGAAGCTCCCTCTTCCGATATTGAAATCGTTGATCCTATACAAGGGAGAGCTCACGGAACAATACAGATACCTGGAAAGATACCTCAAGGAGGAGCGTAAATGAAGAGAGTACTGGTGCTCGGTGCGGGATTGGTAGCGAAACCCCTGGTAAGATATCTCCTGGATACCGCCGGTTTCGAGGTCACGGTCGCAAGCAGGACTGCGGAGAAGGGGGACCGCATGATCGCGGGCCACAGGAACGGATCGGTCAGAAGGTTCGACATCTCAAAGGACCTGAACCTCAAGGAGCTCGTCAAGGACCACGATCTTGTCGTGTCACTGCTGCCCTACATTCACCATGTGGAGGTCGCACGCACGGCGATCGAAACGGGAAAGCACCTGGTCACGACCTCCTATGTCAGCGACAGCATGAAGGAGCTGGACGAGGAAGCAAAGGACGCCGGGGTCCTCCTCATCAATGAGATGGGGCTCGATCCGGGGATCGATCATATGGAGGCACAGCGTGTGATCGACGAGGTCCATAAGAAGGGGGGCGCTGTTGAGGAGTTCATTTCATATTGCGGAGGTCTCCCAGCACCGGAGGCCAATACGAATCCCTGGGGCTACAAGTTCTCATGGAGCCCGAAAGGCGTCGTCATGGCGAGCAAGAACAGCGCGAAGTTCCGCAGGGACGGAGAAGACATCGAGGTCCCTGGAAAGGACCTCTTCGCCAACTACGAGATCATCGACATCGAGGGGCTGGGAGCGTTCGAAGGCTATCCGAACCGGAACTCTGTTCCCTACGCCGACATCTACGGCATCCCGGATGCCAAAACAGTTCTTAGAGGCACTCTAAGGAACAGGGGTTGGTGCGATACCTGGAAAGGGCTTCATGATATCGGCATCCTCGAAGAGGTCCACCCGGAAGCGGAGGACTATTACACCATGATGGACATACTTGCACCTGGGAAGGGCAACCTCAAGGACAGATTGAGGGCGATCATCAGGACCAGGGACAACGATCTTGTCCTGAAGAACTGGGAGTGGCTCGGACTCTTCGATGACAGGGACCTGCTGGACGGAATCACGAGGATGAATGCTCTGAGCGCTCTGCTACAGGAAAAGCTGTTCTACGACAAGGACGAGAGGGATATGATAATCCTCCAGCATACCTTCAACATCAAAGTGGAGGGCAAGCAGCAGACATTGAAGTCGACCATGATCGACTTCGGGATCCCAGGTGGGGATTCCGCAATGTCTAGGACGGTTGGAATACCGGCTGCCATAGGAGTTGAGCTTGCACTGACAGGGAAGCTTAAAAAGTTCAGCGGGATCATCATCCCGACCCTTCCCGAGATCTACAAACCGGCCTTGAAGAAGCTGTCCGATCAGGGGATCGTATTCAAATAAAAGAAAGATGAGAGGGGGGGACGATCCCCTCTCTCGTATGTTCTATCCGTTCGTCTATTCGTCACCGTATCTATACTGGGGGCCGGTCCCGCCATTTACCTGATCACGGTCCCTGTCCTGCTGCTGGGTTCCGTCACATTCTTTGGTCTGGTCCCCGTCTGACGTTGATGAGGATTCTTCCTGGCAGCTCCCGTCCTGAGCTTGTTCTCTCTCACGGACCTGATCGGCATCCTCCGGGGCGTTCTCGCCCTCGCTCTTTGTCTGCTCCTGGGTCTGCTCCTGCTTGGGTTCTCCCTGTGGTTCACCCTCACAGCTTCCTTCCTGGACCTGTTCTTTGACCTGTTCCTTCACCGGGTCCTCCTGCTCGCAGGTGCCGTCCATCGTTCTTTCCATCTCTCCCTTACCGTTATCGCCGCCGGACCGGAGCATCTTTTCCATCAGCCCCTCTCCGATCGGTTCGTCCCCGCCGACCCCGCCCGCCGCTGCAAAGAGTGCAACTCCCACCAGCAGCACCAGGGCCGCGAGGCCTCCGAAAGCTAAGATCTTCGTTCTCATTTGTTCGACCTCCTGTGGTGCTTTCCCGCGCCACAAGAAAACCATCGGGGGGAGTATTTAATCCCGTTATGGAACGCATCTCTAGATGTGGAACAAACCTCTAGATATCGAAAAACAGTATAAGAAAAAGATAGAATGATGTTTTCCTTTGAAGGTTGGTGACGCCTAGAGGGCTGTTCCATATCCAAATTATATAGTCCCTGACAATTACATCGACATGCAAGGAAGAACGCTCGTCACTGCATTTGCCCTGTCGATGATGTTGATCTTCATCAGCGTCGGCGTCAATGCGCAGATGGGGGGACCTCCGGATAATACCATGGGCCCGGGATCCGGATCAGGAATGAACGGCGATGAACAGATGGGCCCGAGATGGGAGCAGCAGACCGGCAGCAAGCAGGTGGAAAAAGGTCTCATGTTCAGATACGGCAAGGAAACCCCGGAAACATCCATCGAGAGCACCGATAATGGAAAGGATATCGGAATGAAGGTCCTGCAGCTCAAGTTCAAGAATGATACGGCAGACCTGAATATTCAGGTCGAAGATGAGAAATGGGAATTGCGTGAATATGCCTTTGAAGGTCACTATGAAAAAGGGATGGGTGCCCAATACAATTCCACTGCACTGTGGAAGAACGGGGGGGTGGATTCCGGCAGCTTCACGGAGATCAGTATAGTTTTCAGCTAGCAAAATTGGGGAGGCAGGAAGTCCCTGGAATACCGGGTCAATGTCAAGGAGATCCCGGGGATTGGAAACCTTTCCATGTCGCTGGG
>JBLIRH010000063.1:0-12809 GCA_049472215.1 Thermoplasmatota archaeon
AGAGAAGAGCCGCCATGGAAAAGAACAGGGTGCTCAGGCACATCACGCAGGAGGGCAAGATTGTCCAGAGGTATGAGGTTCTCACGGGCATCGAGGCACCGCTGCTGCCGCAGGTCAAGGAGATGGGAGTTTCGCTTCCGCCGGTCGCTGCTCAGCAGGTCGCTCCCATCAAGAGAGCAAGGTCCCTGACGGAGACGCCGACCCTTCCGCCAACGGCGAAGGAGCCGACGGCACCTGCGCCCAAACCAACTCCAGCACCTGCACCGGCTCCCGAGCCGGAGACGCCTGCGCCGGCACCTGAGCCAGCACCGGCTCCGAGGAGAATGGAGAGGGCTACACCGGGGAAGACCCCAGGATCCGTCCCGACGCCTGAAGAGCTAACGTCAACGGCAGCTCTTCCGGGACAGCAGGAAGAAACGCCGGCCGGTCAGACGACGACCTGCGACCTGTGCGGATCGTCCATCGACGTCCCGGCAGGTGCGGCATCCGTCGAATGTCCTCTCTGCGGCGAGAAGAAGACGCTCTGAACTATGAGCGCTTGACCGAGGAATTCCGGGATTGGTCCGTAGACCAATCCCATTTTTTTTATTTTTCATATTACCTGATCGGTACGGACAACCTTAATATAAGATGACAGATTGAGCCCCCTCAAGGGGCACAGGGTGAGATCTTGATAGGCAACTCTTTGTTATTTGCAGCCCCATCGATCCTCGCCCTGGTCATATCGCTTTACCTTCTATGGCTTCTTGGGATTAAGTTGAAGAGGTCGATCATCTCATCCGCTGGCATCCTTACCTTCCCGGTTATGTTATGGTCCCTTTTCTATGCGCTGGAGTTATTGTCCACGGGACTCGAGGCGAAGGTGGCTTTGGAACAACTCACCTTCATAGGAAAGACCACAATTGTCCCTGTTGTCCTGATCTTCGCCTGGAGGTTCTCGGGAAAGGACCCAAAGTATGAGAAGTACACACCGCTCCTATTTATTCAACCTGTCCTGATCATGGCATTTGTTATAACCAATGACATCCACCAGCTTTTCTGGACGGATGTCCGGTTAATCGAGAATTCCGGTGTACACCTTCTTGTCCTTGAGAAGGGGCCGCTCTTCTATTTCCACGTGGCCTATACTTACCTGTTCTTGTGCATTGGAATGTCCATCATTTTCAGGGAGATCGTGAGAAGGAAAGGGTCCAACAATACCTACAAGGCGGTTCTCATTTCTGCTTTCATCCTCCCGTTGTTATCGGATTCCGTATACATTTTGGGATTGATACCCATTGAGGGATTTAGCCTCACTACTTTCTCATTTGCGATCGGTATGACCATAGTGGTGAGGGATGCTCTGAGGTCCAGGATCATTGACAGGTCTCCCATAGTAATGAGGACACTCTTTACCTCGATGACCGACGGAGCAGTTATATTCGATCATGACCGAAGGATCATCGATGTCAATCCCTCTGCTGAGGAGATGTTCGGGATTTCTTTGGAAGAGGCAAGGGGCAGGAAGCTCGAAGAGGCCCTACCGGAGATACGGGATACGATAATCCGATTGAGGCGGCTCCGTTGGAAAGTGAAGGTCGTGAAATTGATACTTAAGGGGAAGATCAGGCATTTCGAGCTGAAGAGAAGCAGATTGAGGAGCGAGGACGGAGGAACGATCGGCTATCTCCTTCAGGTCAGGGATATCACAGATGAAAGAAAGGACAAGGTTGCTTTGGAAAATGCGAGAAAGGAACTCGAAGGCAGGGTACACGCGAGGACCGCCGAATTGGAGGAAACCGCAAAAAGGCTGGAGGAGGAGGTATTGGACCGAAAGAAGGCCCAGGAAACAGCAGACTCCGAAAGGAGGAGAGCCGAGTTCTACCTTGACCTCCTATCCCACGATATCGCCAACATTCACCAAGGCCTGCAACTTGGGATCCAAATGATGGAGATGAACCCTGACCAGTCAAGGAACCGGAAGTACAGGTCGATGATGGGGAGCCTTCTTACAAAGGCGATCAAACTGGCGTCGAACGTCAAGATCCTCTCCAATATTAAGAAATCAAAACCCATCCTTGTCCAACTTGATCTCGAAAAGGTCATAAATGAAAGCGTAAGGTCCGTCGTCCAGAGCTTTCCTGATAAAGAGATAGCGATCGATCGCAAAGTATGTTCGGAGAGGATACATGTTCTCTGTGGCGAGCTGGTCGGCGAGGTGTTCTACAATCTTTTTCATAATTCTGTCAAATACCAGGGATCGGACAACCCGTGGATGAGGATCGGGATCGGCAAAGATGAAAAACGGAGAATGGCTGTGATAGACATCGAGGACGGTGGACCCGGTATAAAACCGGAGATGAAAGAGATAATCTTCGATCGGGTCCAGATGTCCGAGGAGATGAGACATTCGGGGATCGGTCTTTCCCTGGTAAAGGAGCTTGTCGAAAGGTATCAAGGGTCTATCGAGGTACATGACAGGATAAGGGGCGACCCCTCCCAAGGCACGAGGGTAAGGGTGCGCCTACCGATAGCATGATCCCACGAAATTCACTAACAATCCAAATTAAAGCAGGGAGCTCGGATCGCGGATGCTTCCAAGCATTTTCATCACCAGTTTGGTCTCCTTCACATCATGGACCCTGAGGACCGAGGCCCCATTGATCGCAGATATCAGAGCGGCTGCAAGCGAGCCCTCAAGCCTATCCTCGACCTCAAGTCCAAGCACATGCCCGATAAATGATTTCCTTGATGCCCCAACAAGGATCGGACAGCCGATGTCCGAGAAACTTTCAAGGTCCCGGAGTATCATCAGATTGTCTGAAACCCTTTTCCCGAACCCTATCCCAGGGTCTATCATCAGGTGCTTCCTTGGGACCCCTAAAGACACCATGTGGGAGACCCTTTCCGAAAGGAACGAATGGATATCCGAGATCACGTCTTCATAGCCCGGGGAAACCTGCATGTTCTTGGGGGACCCCTTCATATGCATGATCACGGCGGAAGCTCCGGAATCCGCCACCAGCTCGTCCATTCCCTCTGCGCGCAGTCCGTTCACATCATTGACCATGGACGCTCCGGCTTCGAGAGCCAATTTTGCCACCTCAACATGCCGCGTATCTATGGATATGGGCACTTCGATCAGATCGACAACACTTTCGATGACAGGTATGGTCCGACCTATCTCGACATCAAGTGGAACAGGATCTGCAAACGGTCTTGTGGACTCCCCGCCGATATCGATGAAGTCGGCCCCCTGCTCGACCATTTCAAGGACCCTCTGGGTGGCAGCATCAAGATCTTGATAGCGGCCCCCGTCCGAAAATGAATCCGGGGTTATGTTCAATATGCCCATTATGGAAGGAGAAGGTATATTCTCGAACCTTTCCGGAACCGGTTTCCTGCCAGCTTTCATCAACGGGACCATCGATACGGAGAACCTATCAGTCCCCATCCTGGACCCCCTCCTCGGAGACCTTGGACGGACAATCGGGATTCAGGCATACCTCCAAGGGCCGCGCCTTCTTTCGAAAGAGCGTGATCATCGGGGACCGGCAGGTTTCACATCTCATCTCCGTGAAACCGACCTTCCCTTTTTGCGGCAGGGGGTAGCTCTTGGAGCAGCCCGGGTGCATCGAACACCTGACATATCTCTTGCCTCTCCTGGAGCGGACCATGAGGAGATCGTTGTTGCATCTCGGACATTTACCGACGACATCCTGGGCCAGCAGAGCCCCGGATATCTCTTTCCCTATCAGGTCCCTGTGCTCTTCCATTTCTTCGAGGATCTCGGTGAGCATCTCCCTGGATTCCTGGATGACCTCTTCCTTAGTCAGGGCATTATTGGATATCTTTTCCATGTCGGCTTCGAGCCTGGCGGTCATATCCGGGATCGTGATCGTCCTTGCATGCCTTTCCAGGGTCGTTATCAACGCCTCTCCGGAATGTGTCGGTCTTGGGGGATTCTCCTCTATGAACCTTCGCGTGTAGAGCTTCTGGATGGTCTCGTGTCTCGTCGATTTCGTACCCAATCCCAGACGCTCCATCTCCTGGATCAAGCCACCCTGGCTGAACCTCTTGGGGGGCTTCGTCTCCTTGGACAGGAGCTCGATCCCCATTACTGAAACGATATCCCCCACCGAAAGTTTGGGAAGGATGTTCTCGGAGACCTTGGAATACGTGTAGATCGAACGGTATCCGGGATCAAGGATGACCTGTCCGGACGAATTGAACCTCTCTCCCGATACGTCGATCCTGACCTGGGTCACCTCGAGCCTTGTCGGATCATGGAGGGTTGCCAGGAACCTCCTGACCACAAGGTCGTAGATCTTGTACCTATCGGGACCCAGATCGCTTGGCGTAGCATAGCTCGTTGGGTAAATTGGCGGGTGGTCGGTGGTCTCCTTTCCTCCCCTGGTCGGGGTGATCTTGGGCTTGGCAAGGATATGATCGCATGCCGGTCTGTAGCTTCCGAACTTGAGCATCTCCACCGTCGCTCTCAGGTCCAGACCTTTGGGATAAACCGTGTTGTCGGTCCTGGGATACGAAATATAACCACTGGTGTAAAGGTCCTCGGCCACCGACATGATCCTTGCAGCGGACATACCGAGATTGTTGGCGGCCCTGATGAACTCTGTTGTATTGAAAGGGGCCGGAGGATTGTCCTTTCTGTTCTTCTTGTTCATTTCCAGGACCTTACCGGTCCCGGTATCCCTCAGTCTTTCATGAAGGGACAGCGCCTCCTTCTCCTCCCATATGTCTCCCTTGGAATGGGATCCCTGGAACTCGAGCCCGTCCTTTTGGAAGGCCGCCTCTATTCGCCAGTAGGGTTTAGGCTTGAATTCCTTGATCTCCCTCTCCCTATCCACTATCAGGGCAAGGGTCGGGCTCTGAACCCTTCCCACCGAGAGGAAATCCTGCCACAGCCTGTTGGAGGCAAGGGATATGAACCTCGTTAGGGTTGCCCCCCATATCAGGTCCAGCACCTGCCTCGTCTCGGCTGCGCTTGCCAGCGCCTTGTTGATACGGGTGAGGTTCGAAAAAGAATGCATTATTTCGGGGGCAGTCAGGGAGGAGAAATGCGCCCTATAGGCCGAATCGACTGCTTCCGGACCAAGTGTGTACTCAACAGCCTCCCCGCCGATGAGCTCTCCCTCCCTGTCGAAATCGGTTGCGACGTATATCTTCTTCGCCGAAGATGCCATCTCCTTGAGGACCTTCACGATCGATGGCGCGGAAACGGTCCTAACTGGCTCGACGGTGATAAGGTCCCTAGGATGAATATCCGTCCAGTTGTTGTATTTTTTAGGAAAATCCATGTTGAGGACGTGTCCGCGAAGACCCATGCAGTATGTCTCTTCGTTCTCCCACACCAGGCTGTAGACGACTACCCTGCCCTTGTGTTCCGTCCGGAAATTGTTCCCGGATAGTATGGAAGAGATCCTTTTCGCAGCGTTGTCCTTTTCACAGATTATTAACCGCATTGATACACCGGATGGGGCCAGTGATTGCAGGTTTCGATATTTAACGTTGTTGTATCTGGAAGGGTACCGAGTACATCATAGGTCCGGGTATATGTCCAGGATCTCCTTGATGCTGGATAGTTTCCTGAACCTGTCCGATCTCGGCATCCTCCTCGGGATCCATGCGGTGAACCACGGCCGGGGGATATAGATAGCGTTTATCCCCGCCTTGAGTGCCGGAGCGATATCGTGATCGTATGAGTTTCCCACCATGTAGCATCGGTCCTTTCTCCTGCCTCTGCATATCTCAAGCATTATTTCGGGTGTCTTGTGTCTCACGAAATGGGTGTTCCTCTCGTTGAACCATTTCCTCATGCCCACCCTCTCGAGCTTCTTCCATTTCAGGTCGTCATCAAGAACGACGTTCATCGTCAGCATAGCCAGGTCGTTCCCATTCGCTTTCAGATGGTCCAGGACCTCGACCGCTCCCTCGATCGTACCCCCTATATGGGGGAATATCTTGACAGGCTGTTTGAGCACCCATGTATTGTACATCGAATAGTGGGCCAGAGTGTCGTCGAAATCGAATATGAACAGGCGGCGCATCGGGTCTCATCTCCAGCGGAAGCATCATGTGATGATCTCGTTCAACCTGTCGAGTTTCCTCCCGAGTTTTATCTCCTGGGCGATCCTTCTTCCGGTGGAAAGGTCCTGCTGGATCAGGTCCGAGTACGGGGAGCCGTTTATGAAGGGATTGGTCCCTGCCACTATCCTGGCCGAGATCTCGAAAACGACGAACTCGAGCTGGTCCGTTACCACGGTCTCTAGACAGAAGGGCCCTATCATACCACCGAATATCTCATATGAGGTTCTGACGACGTTCTCCGCCATGGAGAATGCCTTGCTGAGAAGTGATTCCCTTATCACAAGGGGAAGATTGCCCGTTACAACGAACGTCGGATATATTCCGTGCTCCTTGAGTTCTTCCTGTGATCCGAGCTTGTACATCTCGTCTATGTTCGTCTCATCCCTTCTATCCATGGAAAGCAGTTCGACAATGCCCTTGCCACCATCGATCTTGTAACCTTCCTCACGCAGCGGAGAGTGGAAGTAGTGCAGATAGTACCTGGTGCCGAGGATATATTCCTGGATATTGAATTTCTGGGCATGATCTATACCAAGCTTGAACTGATTGTAATCCTTTGCTATGAAGAAACCCCTTCCTCCCTTGGCCCCTTGATACTTCACCATCACTGGAACGTCTATCTTCTTGGGGTCCTTGATCTCCCTTGGCATCTTGATCCCGGAACGCTCGAGCCATACCCTCTCCATGTTCCGGTCAGATTCCCATTCTAGGACCTTGCGGTTCCCGAAGGTGGGAAGGGGGAGTTCGCGGAAATTGTCCGCCCCCAGATATTCGACGAAGGAACCATGAGGTATCACAATACCGTTCCTTGAAATGATCTCATCAACGTGATCTATGATCTGGTCGTATCGGTCCAGTATCAGGAACTCATCGGGTTTGGCCAGTGGAAAAGCATCGTATATCTTGGGAGGTCTGCCCACAGCGATCCCGAGGGTCTTGAAACCTTCCTTTTTCGCTCCATGGAAGATCTGCAGACTGGAGTGAGAGCAGACAGTGGTGACCGTAAGGTCATCCCTGTCGTATTCCTCCAGGACCTTCTCGACATTGAAAGGTGCCATTAAACGGGTAGCCTTAATTTCTCTTATTAGACTTTCGGATGGACTACTCGAACACTGCACCGCAATGCGGGCATATCGGAGCGGAGACAGGAATAAGGGCACCGCACTCGAAGCACTCGGCTAGCTCCTCCTCATCGGACGGCTGCTCCCTGATAACCTCCTCCGGCGCTTCCTCGACATCTTCGAGTTCCTCTGGCGCCTCCAGCTCCTCCTCGATCTCCTCAAGTTCCTCTTCCTCGGGTTTCCCCTCGGGCGGCTCCTCTCCCTCCATTTCTTCCGAAGGTTTGACCAGGTCGCCTGCGATAGGTCGTCCGCATGCCGGACATTCCGTGGCACCCACCGGTATTATCTCCCCGCACTCGCACTCGAGCTCGTCACTGAACTCGATACCGCAGTGTGGACAGATCGTCTCCTCCACCTCGACCAGCCCGCCGCAGTTGGAACACTTGGCCATGTCCTTCAACTTCATCTTCTTGTAGACGAAGTAGCCTCCGATGGCGATCGCTATCAGGACTACCAAAGCCAGTATCACGAACAGGATCCATATCTGGCTGGGTTTTTCAGGTTCGAGCACGTTTATCACGCTCGATACCTCGTTATTGGTGTACGAGACCTCGAAAAAGCTCTCGTCATCGTTCACCCTGCACTTGTATACGGCAGCCTGGCCCGCTTCGATGTCAGGTTTCACGGTGAAGGTTACCGGCAGCTGTTGGTATGGGTCAAGGTCGATGGTCCTAGTCGGAGTATCCGTCGGACCCGAATATTCGACCGGGATGCCGACAAGCGAGTGGTTGCCAAGGTTCTTCACCATGAAGGATATCTTGTACTCCTTGCCCTTGGTCATGTCGAACTGCCCGGTCTCGGCATTGTATTCATCTCCCTGCCTGATCAGTGTCACCTCAAGGTCCGGGGCTTCCTTAACGTTAAGGCTTATCACCAGGATGTTGTTCCCCTCGTCGAACTCGCGGATATCATTATCGGGATCGACTATCACCCGAAGGGTGTTCACACCAAGGTCTCTGAGGTTCCAGAAGCCGGATACGAAGTCCGTCCCGTTGTTCTCGATGAACATTATGCTCGTCCTGTACTCTACCCATGAATGGGTTGCGTTGGAAGCGAGGAAGATCACGGTCGTGTTGCTCGCCGCTTTCCCTCCCATATTTGAAACGGACAGGTCAAGGGAGACGTTCATTCCCTGGTATGCGACCGGATTTGTCTCGTAATTGATCGGCGATCCCGGATAGCCGGAATCTATCGTCAGGGTCTCGTTCAATGGAAGCAGTTCGGGAACGTCATCGATATCGAATATCTCTATCGGTTTGGAGATCATGTTGTTGTTGGTCCTCTGTTCGGTTCCCTCAAGCAGCTCCGTCTTCACTATGATGGTCCTGATGCCCTTTGGATAACCCACCCTCCAGGGCATTTCGATGTACATCTTGGAATTTCCCTTGAGCTTTCCCGAGAGATAGATGACATCGGATCCCAGCTCGTCCGGGTCCGGGTCGTTATCGAAATCGCCGTTGTAGAAGTTGACCTTGAAAGAGGGAGCATCAGTGTCTCCCTTGTTCTCCAGGGTTGCGTTCACGATAAGGGTCTTGCCGACACCCGCGGATTCCACCTCGAAATCTCCCTGGAACATCGAAAGGTTCGTGAATACAAGGTCTGGAAGCGTCTGAACATATACCGGCCAGTAGACCTTGTTATTGGCTTCATCGGATTCATCTATCGCATTTGCCAGATCAAGGACCACGTAGATATTATGATATCCACCGGCCTGCGGTTTCCATGTGACGTTCACCCACTGGAGACCTCCTGCAGGTATCATCGGGATCGAAACAGAGGGCTGGGTGTCCTTCCAGGAAATTATCTTGCCTCCGAAGGCCGGGTCCCCATCGTAGAACCGGATGAAGACGTTGTAAGCCGCAGTCTCCCCCGAGTTCCTGACAGCTGCAGTTATTCCAACATCATCGCCGATCCTGATCTTCCCGTCGGACTCCACCCTTAGATCATTCTCCTCCATGTAGAGGTCCGGTTTGGATATAACCGTGAAGTCAAGGGACCTCAGGTTATTGGTCTCAACGGGCTCGGCGATGGTGTTCCAGTAATCTGCAACAATGAATAGGGTATGCTGGCCAAGGTCCTCAGCGACCCATCCGAAGGATATGTTCATCTCCTGTCCCGATGACAGGTGAATGGTTCTGGTTTCGATCACGTTCGTGTCCGAATCAATGTAGAAGTGGATAAGCGCGTTCATGGCCTTGGTCCTTCCGACGTTCTTCACGGTGGCCCAGAACGTCATGTTCTTTCCTTCCGTTACGACCTTGGGGCTTGCTCCGATATTTTCGGTGAAAGTAAGGTCCGGTGGTGTGTCCACCATGACCTTGAAGACGGCCTCGTTGTTGGTCTCGTTCTGCTCCCTCACGGAGTTCAGCGGGTCCATCACCACAATGACATCATGGTATCCGATCGGAAGACGGGTGTTCCATGTGAATGCCAGATCCATCAGTTCATTGGGATCCAAACCAGGAACGAGCGCCTCATCCCCGATCTGGTTCACGATATCTTTCTTTGTATCGTAGAGCCTTACCATGAAGTCCCCGGTGGGCAGGTCACCGACATTCTCAACCGTCAGCATCACCTTGACGGTCGTATTTATCGTGACCGGTACGGGTGCATCTATCCTGAAGGAGTTGAGAACGATCTTGATATCGGGCAGCTCCAGGATGTTCAGCACGATCGTATCGTAGGAGTTTATAGGAGTCCTGTCATATTTTGAAAAGATCTCGACCGTGACCGTGACAGGTCCGGTGATCTGAGGCGTCCAATTGATGATCTTCCTTACGAAGTTACCCGGTTCGATGTATTCGAAGGGTATGTATTCGGAAACGATACCGTTCGAGAAGCCGGACATCCAAGTCACATTGAGATAGAACTCGTTTGCTTCGGGATCTATCTCTCCTACGTTGGACACATAAATCTCGAACTCTCCCTGGGTGTCAAAGGCCCAGATATCGTCCAGAGCCTCCATGATCACGGTATAATCTGGACCCATGCCTATGATATTCATCTGAGAGAAGGTATTGTCCGTCTCGACCGTTTCCCTTACCTGGCCCATGGAGTCGATGACCAGTTCGAAATCGGCCTCTCCTTCCTGTGTCATCCAATCGAAGGTGACCTCCTGGAACTTGCCGGCCTCCAATCCCATGACTTCCTTCTCCCCTATCGGCAGACCGTTGACATCGAGTCTGACGAGGAAACCGCCAGCGTCGAACTCGCCAATGTTCGTAACATTGGCAATGAGTTTTACCGGGAAACCGCCGATCAGAGTTCCTTCCACCGAAAGTCCGTTCGGTGAGAGGTTGGGACCGCCGGGTATGGTGATGACGGCGTCGACATCCGAACCAGTGATAAGGGTGGTCAATGGGCTAGAACTGTAGCCTCTGAAGGATGCTGTAAGTTTGTAGTTGCCAAGGAATGTCCTTCCTGAAACCCTCAACTCCTCCTGAACCAGAGGGAAACTCGACTTCCCCTCATCATCGGTTCCATGTGCCGAAACATCGGTAAGGACCGATCCGCTTACACGCTGAACCTTGATCGTGGAACCAGGGAGGGGATTCGCAACTGAATCCTGAACAAGGGCATTCACCCACCAGGCCCTGGCAATTACCCCGGAATCCACCGGCTTGAGCCAGCTTGTTCTGCCCTGGGGCAGCGAGCCAGAGAAGGTTACGTTCGTCAGCATCGCATAATTATCGATATCCAGCGGTACGTTGTATACAGTATCATATGAATAAAGCGAAACACCCGACAGGTGTATGTCGTCGATCAGGACCGGACTGCCGTCCAGCTGGAGCCTGCAATTCTCAGCAAAGACCTTTTCAGCGTCGATCGAACCCGCCGAGACAGTGGCATCGATACCGGAGCCTACCATATTCAGAGAACCAGTGAAAGATGAGCATTCGACCTCGACCAAGGCACCATCCCTGGCGATCAGATGGTCGATGTCCATTGCTCCTTCGTCCATCATAAGAGTGGGGGTCCCCGCTCCCATTACATACACATACAGAGCTTCGTTTCCCATTCCCATAAGGGTTACGTTCCCCATCTCGAGCTTGCCGCCGTTCTGTATCAGTATGTATGCAGGTGCACCGTCGGTGAGGAAGGCTACGGTCGTATCATTTATTGTCAAGTGCCCTCCGGAACTAATCACCAGGTGTCCGTCGAAAGCATAGAACGACGGGTAGAAGGTCCCGTCGATGATGGAAGAGGTGCCCCTTATCGACATCCTGCCCATCACCGCAAGGTCTATACTATTCCCAGAGAAGAACGTTGAGGATGAAGGATTCTTGACATACCTCTTGAACTCGAGGGGGCCGCCGAGCAGCGACATCACCTTGGAACTGACGCTTACCCCGTCCATCGCCTTCTGGAAGATGTCGATGTTATCTCCCATATCAGGAAGTGTTGGGAAGTTCGCGAAGCTTGTTGAAGCCTGAACCGCTTCCCCGTCAAGTGTTATCCTGACAAGGAAATCCGGATAGGAATCCGCGTTGGGCATCGAATCCGAGGTCAACACGTCGGTTATGACCGGTATGAAGGCCCATCCGTTATCATGGGTTTCGTTCCAGTTCGTGCTCAGGCGGTCCATGTAGGCAAGCATATCGTCCGTCAGATAGGAGCTCCCCAATCTGGTATTCGTGCTGCCTTCAACACGATAGATAGTAACATCCTCACCGTTCACCGGTATCCCCATGCCGTCAAGGACATAGGCTCCTATCCACCTGTAGTAAACCACCTTGGACGATGATCCAGTGACATAAAAGGCCGGATGAGAGGCAGATGTCGAGGCCGATACGTTCACGCTGACACCGACAAGATGAGCTATTCCCCCGTTGCTGACCCTGAGCATGTTATGAGATCCTGTCGACATCCTGGATTCGAAGTCGACATCCAAAAAGGAGTTTATCACGGTCAGATTGGTGCCTGATCCGTCCACTGTAACATTTCCTGCAGTGAACCCGTCCCTTGAAGCGGTCGTGAAAGAGAGTGTATCCCTCAGCTCAGAATCCACGATCAGACCTATCGATCCGGAATAGAAGGAGAAGAGAGGGCCGTCATCGTTGAAATCAACATCATCCGCCGTGCTCCCATCGCCATCGATATCGTATGAGAGAGAGCTCTGGTCCTGAAGTTCATAGAAGGCGGACCCATCGGAAATGAGCTTGGCCCTGTTGGTGAGGGTTATCTCCCCGGGGCCTTCGACCGAAGAATCCTTGAAGCTTATCACGGATCCCGATCCATCTACGGAAATGTCGATCTTGTAGTAAGGACTTATCTGTCCGGTCTGAGTGGTGAGCAATGTGTTCTCGAACTCAAGTGTCCCACCGTTCTCAACGGTTATGGTATAGATATGATCATCCCCACCTCCAAGTTCACCATCGATACCCACATCCTGAGAGAGTTTCAATGTAGAATCCTTGAAGGTCAATTTACTGCCCGATCCGGATACCAGAATGTCACCATCAAGCAGGTAATTTACATTCTGAAAGCTCCTTGTATTTCCGCCTGTCACGGATATCGAACCAATGCTCGCAGCGCTGACGTTCGGTTCATTGGTCGTCAGCAACAGCCCGAAAGATGCCGATACAAGAAGCATTAGCACTG
>JBLIRH010000064.1:0-12687 GCA_049472215.1 Thermoplasmatota archaeon
CCTTGAGGGGACTTCCCGCGTCACCTGCGGTAATGATCTCCTGGCCCTCCTTGTCCGGATCCACATCGGCCACGATGAGGTCGAAAAGCGTCTTATTGGACCCCTGGGGCCCCTCGACCTGCCAGACGAATATCGGATCGAAACCTCCGTCCCCTCTTGGCTCCAGGACTATAACGTTCCCCTCGAAATCGCAGAAGACAACCTCGAGGTCCCCGTCCCTGTCGGGGTCCCCTGCGGACATTCCGCCCGAAAGAGACCTCGAGGATCGGTATATCTCGTCGCCCACGAACACACCTCCGATCTCACCTCTCGTACCACCAGCGGCAGTGATATCCAACATTATCAAGAACGTTGGAAGAACTATAACGATGGCCGCTGCTATGATGAGATATCTGTGAGCCTTTGACATCCTTTACCACCTCTATTGACGGATACCAACAGTAAACGATTCTTAATAATTAATCCTGTTCATAGTTGGGAACGATCCCCCAGATACCATTTTTTTTTTACAATAGTCTAGACAAGTTGGGGGGATTGAATATGCGAATGCACTCGGAAAAGCTGGATCAAGACTGGTCACATGTGAAAAAACCGGTACATAGTGTACCGTAAAGTTAAAAAGAACTCCGTAATCATGGATAGGCCACTGTAGGAGGGTCAGCATAATCCAGAAAGGCAGCGACAACACCTTCGCTATCGGCGTGATAGCCCTTGGTCTTGTCATTCTTATCGCAGGATGCGCCGTCGCTGTCTACAGGAGCGGACAGGACGGGACCGGAAGCGAGGACCACCAGGCGGATGATATCGCAAGGAGGATCACCTCCGATTTCGGTTCCGGAGCGGGGGCCCTCTCGATGACGAAGCTCGGAGCTGGATACCAGAACATCGAGGTCGCGGACGGAAAGTCCGTGATGATTCGCGTGGAGACCATGGACGGAGATGAGATCACCCTCTATCTTCCAGACAAGGACACCTTCGAGGAGAATTCGGACAAGGCACCCTCTTCGGCGAACAGTTCCCTGCCTATCTCAACGGACGATGGAAGGATTGTCCCCGGAAAATTGGAGGTGAAGGTGGTTGGATAAAAGGGACAGGTTCGCCGAGGACCTCAGCGAACGAAAGTCGGCATCCTCCGATATCAGCATCCCCAGGGGCTTGGCCATCGGTGTTTTCGCCATACTGGCGGTATCCGGCATCATTATCGGGGCGGTCCTCCCTGAAATGATAGAAGGGAGCGAGGAAAAGGCCAGGAACGATACTGTCGGGGAATACCTGGATGTGGTGATAGCGAGCACCATATCCCGCCTGGAGATCGCAGGCACAACGTACTCCAACATCCCGATCCCCACGGCTTTCCAGATCCTCTTCACTGAAGGCGATCCGACGGAGGACTACCCTTCGATGGACGAGGTACTGACCGGGATCCTCGAATACCTCCTGGGCGAGGGTTCCCACTACACCATTAAGGTCATTCCGGGAACCGGCATGGACGGGTCGGATTACGTCATCGATAACGACGGCAGCGGTCCCGCGAGCGGTTCTTCGGTGAAGGAGGTCCCCGTCGGGCTGGGTGATGATGAAGGGACCGTCGTCTTCGAGCTGAGGGTATGGGGGGTGAACCTAACATGAAAAAAAGCACTCTAACGATCATCATCATCGTCGCTGCGATCATAGTTCCCGGATTGGGTGCGGTGATCACGTACGACCTCATGAAGGAACCTGAGAAGGGCATTGAAACCTCCATCGAGACCAGGGAGCTTACACAGCAGTTCTCGACACTCACACATGCACAGCTTTCATCTCTGGAGGAAAGCACGCTTGAGGAGATAGAGACGAAGCTTTCCAGGGACATCGGTCTCTGGGTCTCTTCCTCGAGGATATCAATAGAGGACCACAGGGTCACTGTCCTGACGAGCAGGGTCAAAGCCAGCCAGGTAGACCTGCAGGTAAAGGTCCCTGTCCCTCCTGCTTCACTTGAAGGGGACCTTGGAAGATTCGTTACCAATTCACTCCTGCACGGCGGGACCGGAACCCTTCCGCTCCTCCCTGGTATAAGGACGGATGTGGAGGTGGACGTTCTCATCGAACCCCTTGACGGAACAAGTTCCTTCGAGGAGACCATATCCTTCTCCACGGAGGTGGTGGACCCGGAAAGGGGGCTCCTCAAGCTCATACAGCTCCTAGAGGCGGACATGAACGGGTACGGATCCGGAATGGCCAGGGACATGGAGTACATGCTGAACACCCTGGCGAGGTACAGGTCCAACGGAAAGTTCGGCGACCAGAGCTACCAATCGGACCTCAACGTCCTGAACGAGGGGGACGTGGAGCTAGCCTTCAACATCGCCCTTTCCCTTAGGATGACGAGGTGGACGGGACAGGTCCCGGAAAACCTGATAGATGCCATCGATGCATTCTTCAGGGACCAGCATCCAAATCCCGAGATGAATCCTTCAGGGTTCAGGTTCTGGGGCCAGGCCGAGATCAACAACTTCAATTCCTTCTACATCGGCAATGTCGGGACCGGTGCGAAGAGGTCGATCGGCGATATCATAAAGGGCGCCGTCGAAACGGGTCATTCGGACAGCGCGGACATATTCGGAAGATATCTTTCAATGGACCGCAAGTACGATGTGAACATGAACGCACTGGACAAGGACACAGCCATGGCGGAAAAGAAACTCCTCAATCCCAGGGAGATATCCGACCTCGTCGATTCCACCTCGATGGCCCATCATCCTTCCTACCCCGACACCGACGGCATTCTGGTGCTTCCCAGGGACAACTACCTGAAGGACGATGAGGCGGAAGCCCCATCATTGATCCCAAGACTGGAGCCGGTCAAGGACTACCTGGTCGTCGGACGCGACGTACGACTTAACGGGTTCGATGATGTGGAAGCCTGGTTCACGAACGCGGACAATTCCCTGACCATCAGCGACCTTATAAGTGACTCGAGCAACGCGAGGGGTTCTGAGACTCGATGCGGATCAATTCCACCACCCCCGAAGCCTGCTGACCACGATTTCAGGCTGGAATGGAACTTCCAGGTGAACGGGCTCCTCGACGTGACGGCCTCCTACGAGGGATTCGGGGGGAACGCCCCCCTGGACAAGGACAGCATCGAGAGAAGCATCTTGTTCTCCTTCCCCGTAAGGGTCCATACATGGTTCCCCGGAAGGCCGGTCAATGACATGGCCTACGACTTCATCAACATCAACGCCGGCAAGCTGTTCTGGAACGACACTGCAACCGGGTGGATGATCACCGGCGAGGCGAACGCAACCGAGTTCTACGAGGACCAGGTCCACCCTCAGCTGAAAGAGGGCTTCTCAGCTCTTACGGGACTCCTCAGGACCCTGGAATGGTACCAGCAGGTCCCTGTCCTTGACGATGCTGCTGTCAGGAGGCTCGCCCACTCCCTCGCAATGTCCACGGAGCAGCAGCTGTCCGACTGGACATCCAAGGGTTTGTACAAGATCGCGACCGATGAGTTCTGGGAGCATTATATCGAGGCCCCCAAGGTAAAACCGGAGGACCTAAGGAAGGTATGGATCGAGGGACACCATCTGAAGTTCCAGTACTCGGAAATCAAGGATGTCCTTCACATAACCTCATCACTTCCGGGAGGGTCCGTCAAGCTATCGATATTCGGAATGAAGATGGGGGCCTACAAGGTCGAGGCCCAGGTCACGACATCGAACGGTCTTGTGATCGATCTGAGGCCGTTCACCGACGAGTATTCGATCCGCGGGGATATCGGGGAGCAATTCGTGAACGAGGGCCCTCTCTATCCCAACATACCGGACCCGAGCGTGACGTCGCTCCTGATCGAAGGCGGGTGGATTATAACCACTCCCCCCGCAGAGCTTCAGGTCTGGGACGTTCCCTCCCCGTACGCTCTCCCGGAGAACGGGGATGAGGAGGAGAACCTGACACTGTCGTTCATAATCGCAGGTCCATCCCGGATCGATCCGACGGACCTCTATGACGATGTTCAGGAACTCGTTGCGGTCCCTGACCGTCTGGGGGAGTCGCAGATCTCCATCATTCTCGGAAAGCTCGCCTCGATATCATATACCCGGGATATCTGGTTCGGCCTCAGGGTCACTTCCCTTGGATCGGAGATGGCACACCCATACTCCCGAACATTCCTGTTGAACCCGGAAAATTCGGCCCCGACAGATAATGAAGAGGTTCCCGAAAACATCGGCGATCTCATGGCCTCGGGCAGATTGAACTGCCTTGTAAGGGACCTTGTTTGGGGAGTCTCCGCTGACCCGGTCATTGAAGGGTTCGGCAACATGGAAACTATCCTTCTTGAGGAGGTTCCCTCATGGACCTCTTCCAATACGATGATCGGCGAGGGCAACATGCTCTATTCGATATATTCGGAGACATCCCATGTCGATGACGGTGGCCATAACACGATCCAGATCCTGAACGTGGTGGCTGACAGCGATCCATCGTCCAATCTCTATCATCCTTTTGGATCGGAATGGAGGCTCTCTTCATTCGAGGGCCTTTCGATCCTATGGTGACCTCACCATCTTTATCACCCGGTCCACTCTCTCCACGGATACGCCGATATAGTTGGCCGGGTCGAGCGAGCTTTCGAGTTCCTTTATCTTGAGGAGGCCGCTGACCTTCGGGTCCTGGAAAAGTGCGGATTTGTACGAAACTCCGGAGTAGTGTTTCATTGCCGCCTGCCTCGTTGCCTCGTGGGCTTCCTGCCGTCCCATTCCCTTCGAGACGAGCTTCATTATGACCGATTCGGCCATTATCACATCCCCCGCTCTTTTCAGGTTCTCGGCTATCCGGTCCTCATTTACGATGAGGCCCTTCAAAACCCAGGTCAGCTTGTCGACGACCTCGTCCGCCAGGACCATCATGTGGGGTATTATGAACCTCTCGGCAGAGGAGTTCGACAGGTCCCTCTCGTTCCATTGAACACCGTTCTCGTAGGCGGGGGCCAGAAATCCCCTCATGGTCCTTGCCAGTCCCGTTATGTTCTCGCAGACGATCGGGTTCCTCTTGTGGGACATCGTCGACGAGCCTACCTGTTTCTCGGTATCGAAGGGTTCCGAAAGCTCCCCGATCTCCGGCCTCTGCAGGGTCCTCACCTCGGAGGCTATCTTCTCGATGGTGACCGAAAGGTTCGCAAGATGCCCGAAGAACTCGTTCATCCTGTCTCTCTGAACGATCTGGGTTGCGGCCTCCTCGATGCCCAGACCAAGGTCCTCCATCACAAGTTCCTCGATCTCGAAGGCTTTCTTCCCGAGGGCGGCGCCGGTCCCTACAGCTCCGGACATCTTTCCGACGAGCAGCAGCTTCCGAGACCCTTCGAGCCTCTGGCGGTGTCTGTGGACCTCAGCCAGCCAAACGGCCATCTTCAAACCCAGGGTGATGGGAATGGCATATTGACCGTGGGTCCTGCCCACCATCACTGTGCTCTTGTATTTATCCGCCTGCTCGATGAGCACGTTCTCCAGCGACCGGAGGCCCTCATCGAGGACGTCCAGTCCGTCCCTGAGCTGCATCGCCAGGGCGGTGTCGACTATATCATAGGAGGTCGCTCCAAGATGAACGTATCTTCCCGCCTTGCCCTCGCAGACCTCGGTTAGGGAATTGACGATGGCCATGATATCATGGCGTATCTCCCCCTCTATCTCCTCCACCCTCTTCAGGCTGACATACTTGAGGTTCGCCTTCTTGGTGATCTCGTCGGCGGCGCTCTTTGGAATGTTCCCTACCTTGGCATGGGCGCGAGCAAGGGCTGCTTCTACCTCAAGGCATCTGGACACCCTTGCCTGATATGACATGAGCTCCTTCATCTCCTTCCTGCCGTATCGATAGTCAAGGGCGCACACGGGCTCCATCGTCTCTCACCTAACCGTGTATCTGTTCATAGGGTAAATAGGTTATCTCACAGCTCCTTTTCAGCTCATGAGAAAGGAGCCGAGGAGCATCCCTAGTGCCCGCTCCGATACCTCTTCCTTGAACTCGGAACGGGTGAGACCCTCCAGAAGAAAGCCTTCCGTGACGGTCCGACCATCCCTCAGATGGACCGATATGAACACCGTACCGACTGGTTTCTCTTCCGTACCCCCGGATGGTCCTGCGATACCCGTCACGGACAAACCTATATCAGATCCAGTCCTCTCCTGGATGCCTCTTGACATCTCGGCAGCGGTCTCCCGGCTGACCGATCCGAATGTTTCCAGTGTCTCCTCCTTGACACCAAGGATGTCCGATTTGAGATCATTGGAATATGCCACGACCCCACCGAGAAAGCAGCCGGAGGAACCGGGAGTGTTGGTGATCAGGTTCGCGATGTAACCGCCAGTGCATGATTCTGCTGTGGAGATCGTTTTCCTCTTCTCTATTGATGATCTGACGAGCTCCTCCCAACCATCCTCGTTCATATCTGGTCCCCGTCCGAGATGTCCTTCATCCTCTTTGACCAGCCATAGAACTCGATGACCTCGGCTGTGGAGCTCGGTACATATCTCTTCCAATCCTCACCTGCCGCCATCACTTTCCTGATCGCGGTCCCGGAGTAGTGCTTCCTGTCCACCAATTTTGTGGACCTTATCTTGTAACCTTCCTCCCGGAACAACCTGGTCGTGAGCGGATTGTTCGAGAAGACCACCTCGAACTGGGGGACGATGGAAACGACATGGTTAACCCATATCGAGTATCGATTGACGTCTCTGATCGGTACAGGGATGAGTTTTCCCTCCCAACCGAACTCATTGGCGCAACGCAGGACCATCTCCATTCGCTCGCCGGCCGTAAAAGGGTCCTTGAAGGTGTAGGAACTCTCTGCGGACCCAACGCCAACTATGAGCTCGTCCACTTCCTTCAATGCAGTCTCGATGATCGATACATGCCCAAGGTGCAATGGCTGGAACCGTCCAATGAAGAGACCTCTCATGATAATTAGTAGAAACATCGAGGTATTTCTCATTTTCCCGGGAAATCATTTAATCGGAAATTGACGATAATCTCTCGATGAAGTTCCTCGCCAAGGTCCTGATCAGCCTTATCGCCCTGACCTTCCTATTCGGGGGCGTCTCTGCGGAGGAGGACTTCATCATGGAGGAAGACTCCGCCTTTCAAACGGAAGAGACCATTTACGATCTCCTCGATATCACCGGCGATATGTTCCTCGGCCTGGACTCCGACCAGGAGAACATTACCGTCTCATTGGTAGATGGCTATCTGAACATCACATCCACCGGAAATTGGTACGGGATCGCACTGATCGGTTACAATTACGTCGAGAACGGGACACTCGTCGACGGAGCGTGGGCTTTGAACGTTACTCCTGTGAACGACGCACCGGAGATACTCGACATCTCCCTTAGCGGGGATCCCGAAAACCTTGCCAATCCCGTTACCTGTTCCGTCTCCTATTTGGATGTTGACGGGGACGATATCATGGTATCATGGTTCCTTGACGAGGAAACCGCGGGGGAAGGGGAGACCATCACGAGGTACATCTTCCCCGACCAGAACAATCTCACGGTGGTCATAGATGACGGCAATGGGGGAACCGACTCGCTTTCAACGACCATTCATACAATTCCACCGGAGGGATGGGGGGACGAACCGGACAACACGAGGAACCGGATCATTTTCTGGATCATATTCGGCTCTGCCGGTCTGATACTTATTGCTGCTGCAGCATGGGTCATACTCGCTCCTTCCAAGCCGAAGAGAGAAGGGGATTCCCCGGATGACAGGGCATCATGAGTCACGGTTCTAGCTCTTCTCTCCCGATCTCTTCTTCCTTATAATGAGGAACACGGCTACTCCACCCCCGATAAGGAGGAGGAGGATAATTCCGATCAATATGAAGATCAACGGACTGCCTCCTGTCTCAGGCGGGGCCGTCAGAGGATCCGACCCCCTCTCGAATTCTTCCAGGTCTGTCAGCCCATCACCATCCGCATCATTGTCGGTCGAATGCCGGAGAGGGTCCAGACCGTGATCCACCTCCCATTTGTCGGGCATTCCGTCGTTGTCGGTATCCCCGCTCGTTAGAGAGGTCCCCCTGCCGTATTCGTCTATGTTCGATAGACCGTCGCCATCGAGGTCTCCCGATGCGTCGGAGCCATCCTTCGGGTCCAAGCCGAGGGCGATCTCCTCGAGGTCAGGGATCCCATCCTCATCCTCATCGTTATCGGACGCCAGCACGACCAGTTCGAATAGAACGGAAGCGGGGTTACCTGCGAGGTCGAAAACGACCAGTTCGATATTGTATATCCCCGGCTCCGTGACCTGTCCCGAATAGACTCCTTCAACCGAAGGGAAGGGACCGTTCCTCCAATCGAAGGAGGATATCTGTATATTATCACTGGCCGACGAGATGATCTCGATGCTGTCTCCCTCGTAGACCCTGAGGTCCTCGATGGAAGCGATGCTGGGTGGGATCGTGTCGACCACGGATGTGTTCGCATATATCGTGAAGGTGTTGCCGGAAAGGTCGTTCACTTTGAGGCATACGATGAACTGACCTGTTCTGTCGATGTCGATCCATTGATCCACCGTGAAACGGCCGGATCCGTCGAAGTATATCACCTGATCGATTAGGTCCCCATCCTCAAAGCCGATCAGAAGGAGAGATTCTCCAATGCCTATATTGTCCGTGGCCTGGAACTCGATGATAAGCTGTTCTCCTGTACCCACTGATCCGGGGATGTCGATGACAGATACGGATGGAGGATCGTTGTCAAGAATGGTGATGGGATCGAATCTGTACTCAGCTGAGTTCCCGGACCCATCCGTGCAGTTGATCAGAATATAGACCTCACCCATCTGGGATATCGGAATATCCAGGGAATATTCGTATGATGGACCGCCGGATAGAACCACTTCCTGCTCGATCGACCCGGTGAACCAGAAGACCAATCTGACATTCGATATCCCGATATTGTCCGTTGATCGGAAGGAGATCGTCAATGGATCACCGGTGGTAGCCTGGACTGGGGCTGTGGGCTCCGAAATGATCGGGTCGTCATCGTCGATGATATTGACCGTCACCTCGGATGCCTCGTTCCAGTTTCCGGACGTATCATGGAAGCGAACTATCAGATGCAGCGAGGCTGCCGAGTCGGAAGGAACGCCGATGAAGAAAGTGAAAGGATCCGATCCTGTCATAGAATCGTTCTTATGCAGGTCTCCCTCGAACCAGTACTCGATGAAAGCGCCCTGAACACCGATATTGTCCGAAATCCTGATGTCAATTCTGTACTGGTCACCTGTAGTGCCGTAGGGATCTGGAGAGAATTCGGTAATGAACGGCAGGTCGTCATCGAACACCGTCACCTGGGAAACGAGAGATGTCATCCAGTTCCCGGAAGTATCGCTGAAATGGAACACGTAATGGACAGGTTCAAGGGAATCCAATGGTATACCGAGCAGGAACTCCCAGATACCTTCACCGGCCTTCGCCATGGTGAGGTTGGATTTCGAGGACTGCTGGAACCAGTATTCCACATGGACCGATGAGATGCCGATATTGTCCGCAAGTTCGATCCTGAACACCAGTTCCGAACCGGTACCGACAAGCCCACTGGTCATATCCCCTATGATGATCGGCAGATCATTGTCAAAGACGCTCACATCGACCATGTCCGAAACGAACCAGTTTCCGGCATCGTCCCTGGAATGAACGATGTAATGGAGAGTATCCAGACCGTTCTCGGGGATCGGTACTCTGAAAGTGTAGGGAGATAAGCCCGGGAGGGTCGTGTTCGTATGGGCATCCGACCCGAACCAGTACTCGACAGTGGCCACGGCGACACCGATATTGTCGGAGATCACAAAGGAGAAAGTGTAATCATCACCCGTGAAGGCTGAACGGTCCGAATCATCCGACACCAGCGAGGGACTGTCATTATCGGAGATCGAAACGGTTCCGATCGAGGTCGTCCCCCAATTGCCCCGGCCGTCGGATGAGTGGAAGATATAGCTCAAAGCGTCCGTGCTGTCTGATGGTATCGTTATCTGAAGCTGGTATACGACGTTCAGGGTCATGGTCATGTTCCGGTGGGTCCCGGTCCCGAACCAGTATTCAACAGTAACCGAACTGATCCCGATATTGTCGGTTGCCCCGGTCCTGAAGGTGAACGGATCTCCGGTCGTTGCGGCTGAAGGTGTGTTATCAGGCCCGATGACCGGTCTGTCATTATCGATGATGATGACATCCTTTGTGGTGGTGAAGCCCCAATTCCCGGCCTGGTCAGAGGTGTGGAAGATATAATGGAGGGGCAGTACAGAGGTCGATGGGACCGTAATGGGAAGAGTAAAGGTACCAGATCCCGCCATTGAAGAGTTGGTGTGGGTCCCGGAACCGAACCAGTACTCTACCGTTACCATATTGACCCCTATGTTGTCCGATACACCGACCATGAATGTCAATGGATCTCCGGTCGTTCCCGTGGTCGGCGTCTGGTCGGAACCGAAGACCGGTGCATCGTCGTCCTCAACGATGACGGTCGATCCCGTTGTAGCCACCCAATTGTCCGATCGGTCCCTGGCTCTGAAGATATAGTTCAGAACTGATAATGAACCTGAAGGGATGGAGATCTGATAGGTGTACGGACCAGACCCTGTCATGCTCGTGTTCGTCCTGGAACCCGTCCCGAACCAGTACTCCACCCTTACCTCCTGGACCTGTACATTATCTGTCACCTGCACGGAAAAAATGTAATTGTTGCCGGTCCCGGCCGTCGATGGTGAGGAATCGGTACCGAAAGAGGGTTTGTCGTTATCGGTTATATTCACGTCCTTTGCTGCAGATGATGCCCAGTTCGCTGCGGCATCGGATACGTGGAATATGTAGTGGATCGTACCGATCGAGTTCGATGCAACGGTGATCTGTCTCGTATAGGGTCCGGAGCCGGTCATTGACACATTTGTATGGGGGCCGCCCCCGAACCAGTACTCCACCGTGACCGAACTCACTCCGATGTTGTCTGAAGCTGATACAGTGAACGTCAAGGGATCTCCCGTGGTTCCCTGCGCTGGAGTTGAGTCGGTACCCAGGACCGGTCTGTCATTATCGACCACTGAAACGTCCTTCTGTGATGATGCGAGCCAGTTCCCAGCAGTATCTCCTGCTCTTATTACATAATGCAGCGTCGAGGTCGAATTCTGAGGAATGCCCAGGCTGAGATTGTACATGGAAGAACCTGTCATGGTGGTGTTGGTCCTAGCCCCTGTTCCGAACCAGTATTCGACGGCTACTGTCTGGACCCCGATATTATCGGAGATCGTGACGGATATCGTGAATTGATCACCAGTCGTGGCTGTGGTCGACGATAGATCGGATCGTAGTATGGGGGGGTCGTTATCGCTTATCGCCACGGTACTCTCCGACGTATGCGCCCAGTTGCCGGATGTGTCTGAACCGTGGAAGAGATAATGAAGTGTCGAGATCGAACCGAAGGGAACCGTTATCTGATACGAGTATGGGCCAGATCCCGACATCGATACGTTGGTATGGGAGCCCGTCCCGAACCAGTACTCCACGGATACGGTCTGGACCGCGACATTGTCGGTTATGGATACGATGAAGGTCAAAGGATCGCCTGTCGTTGCGGTCGACGGGGTCGAATCCGTCCCGAAGACCGGAGGGACGCCATCCCGGACGGAAACTGCAGAGGTCGTCGTGCTTGCCCAGTTACCGGAGGGGTCCCTTGCGGAGAAGAAGTAGTAAAGGGTCGAGACGGACCCTGACGGGATCGAAATGTTGTGAGTATAAGGTCCGGACCCGGACATCGAAACGTTGGTATGCGACCCGCTTCCGAACCAGTACTCGACCCTTACCACCTGGACCAGTACGTTGTCGCTCGCGTTGATCGAGAACGTCAATGAACTTCCCATGATCACCTGGGAAGGGGTGTTGTCCCCCGAGAGGACCGGGAGGTCGTTATCGGATACAGCAACGTCCTTTCGCAGGGTGGAGGACCATATTCCACTCGTATCACCGGCATGGAACAGGTAATGAAGGGTATCCGTCGAATTGCCAGGAACCGATATCTGGTAGCTGTAAGGACCCGTACCGGTCATTGTTGTGTTGATGTGGGTGCCAGAACCGAACCAGTACTCCACCGTGATCGTCTGGATCGCTATGTTATCTGTCACGTATATTGAAAATACATATGGATCACCGGTGGTTGCAGAGGTTGGGGATGCATCCGAACCGAACACGGGCGCATCGTTATCTGTCACGGACACGTTCCTTACAGATGTTGCGACCCAGTTCGCGGCCTGGTCCGATGCATGGAAAAGATAATGCAGGGTCGATATGGAACCTGATGGGATCACGATCTGATATTGGTAGGGCCCGGACCCGGACATCGAAACATTGTTATGAGTTCCGGAGCCGAACCAGTACTCCACCGTGATACTCTGGACCCCGATATTATCGGATATCTGGATAACGAACGTGAAGGGATCGCCCGTTGTGGCGGTCACTGGTGTCGAATCGGCACCCCAGATCGGGGGATCGTCATCACTTATCGATACAGACCTCTCCGAGGTTGATGCCCAGTTCCCATCGCCGTCGGCGGCTTTGAAGAGATAGTAAAGCGTATCCACCGAATCCGTCGGGATGGAGATGGAACGGGTATAGGGTCCAGAACCCGACATCGTTGAGTTCGTGGATGGACCGGT
>JBLIRH010000065.1:0-12634 GCA_049472215.1 Thermoplasmatota archaeon
CTTCGGGTTTCCCGGGCAGCAATGTTATGAATCCCGTCAAAATCAAGATTGCTACCAAGAATAAAGCGGCTGATCTATCCTTCGTCATGCTGATCCCTCGTTCAAAGGTGATGGGCGGATCTCACTCCAATGTGGGTGGCCACCCATGGAGAATTATTAAAACACCTTTGTGACCTTTTTTTTTATTATATATTTCTACTGGTGGTGGTCTAATCATGTTAAATAACAGATCAATGGGGTGTTTTTCAAAATGAACAGTGATCAAAAATAAGTATGGGGCCGGCCTGCAGCCGACCCCGGTTCAAGAACTCACGGATGTATTCAGGCATTTACTCTTCAAGACTTTCGAGTTCCTTTATCTGGTTACCGATGAACTCCTTGAGCTCCTTTGCTGTCATGCCATCATCTTCCGCTTCGGGTTTGGTTTTTCCATAGAGGCTTTCGTATGTGACCTTGTGGTGCACCTTGTCCCGCATATGTGCTTCGTTCGCATCGATGGTTACCGAACTGTATCTGCTCGAGATAGGGATGTTCTCCTCTTCCTCCTCCGGCCCTTCATCTCCGAACGCGCTCGCGAGGGTGATCTCTCCATCGTCCTTCTTTCCATTCCTCTTCTTGAACAGAACGAAGAACCCTGCAACGGATCCAAGGAGCACAGCTGCACCGATCCCTGCTCCAACCAGTATCATCGTCATGCCGCCTTCTCCTCCAATTCCTCCTTCCGGCTCGACAACATCTATGGTGACAACGAACTCGGTGGCATCTATCCCGTCAGTTATTGTGAAACGGGCCTGGTGAAGCATGATGTCGTCCATACCGGGTTTCCATTTGATCAGCCCGGTCGCGGGATCGAACTCCATTCCTTCTGGCCCTTCCACAAGTTCGAAGACCAGGTCGTTCCTTTCATCATCCTCATCCTGCCCAATAAGCAGCAGCTTGAAGACCTGGCCAGCATCGGCTTCCTGCATATTGACCTCCTTTATGGTCGGAGGGTTGTTCAGGGTAAAGGAAAGTATTCCGGGCGAACAGGTCCCGTAGGAGCAGCCGTCAAAAGGCCTGACCATCCAGAAATATGTCTTTCCCATCTCCAATCCTTCCAGACCTGCCTCTGTGCCCTGATAGTCACTGAGATAGAGCGTCTCCTCTTTTCTGCTCTCGACAAAGGCCTTCGTCTGTCCCACGTAGATATCATAGGTGATATTGTCTCCTTCAAGGTCGTAACCGGACCAAGAGAGGACAGCCGATGTCCTTGAGATCTTCGCCTTGTCCTCGGGCAGCAGGAGCTTTGCATTTGGAGGGATGGAGGGCTTCACGGTAATATCGAAATCGTGGTCAACCCTGTACTCTCCGTCGCTGAGGGAGACCTTTACATCCAACAGATAGTTGCTTTTCGTGAACCAGTCGATGGATGCTTTCCAGTATATCCTGCCGGTGTCCGGATCTATTGTCATATCCGTTTCGGGCTTGGTCTGGATCGAAAATACCAATCCTTCGTTCCCATCAATATCCGTCCCCGCCACATCGTATGTATAGATACCACCATGGGGGATGTCGCTGTTGAAGGGAACGTCAGTGAATTCGGGTGGGTCGTTGACGTTGTGAACGACAAGGTTGAACTGATGAGTGTCGGTAGCTCCACCGCTGTCGGTAACCGTCACCTTGACGCTGTATGATCCAACATCCATCGGACCTGGCTTTCCTTTGAGGATTCCTGTATCCGCCTCCATGGAAAGCCACGAGGCATCGGTATCGAGGGACCATGTATGTACCTCGTTCAGGTCAATATCCTCGACATCGTAGTCCCTTCTGAAATTGTCACCCTGGTCCAGCTCGGTAACGTCCGGTGTCACGATCATGGGAGGATCGTTCCTGTTCTGGACGGACAGGGTGAAATCCCTCGAGTCCCGGCCGTCATTGCTGTCCAGCACCCAGACGCTGACAGCATATTCGCCGACATCATCATTCGTTGGCGTCCCGAAAAGCTCCCCCGTATCCTCGTTGAGGGAAAGCCATTTCGCATCGGACATGTAATGCCAAGAGGTCATTCCAGTGTAGTCCTCATTGCACTCGTAATCGACGTAGTAGTAGGTATCCTGAACAGCGGTGATGATATCACTGTTCTCGATCACAGGGTCTGCGTTCTTTACCTTGATGGTGAATTCAACGCTGTCAGTATGCCCCTTTCCGTCTGAAAGGCCCATTTTCAGGTTCCATTTTCCGACATCCTTGTTTTCCGGGATCCCTTTGATCTCCCCGGTCGAAGGATAGAGGAACAGCCAGTCAGCATCCTTTGTAAGGGTCCATTGAAGGTATGTGGAATATCCGTAGTTGTAGAATTTCAATGAATATTCCTGACCTTGTACGGCCTCGCCGAACCCTTCCCTTGGCAGGAGAACGATTGGGGTATGCACCATCACCTTTGCGGTCTTTGATGGATCGACGAAGGAGGTGACCGTAACATTTGTTTTCAGATCGACATCATGAGGGACCCGGATCGAATTTCTGTATATCCCGGTGCCCATTCCAGTTTCTCTGAGGTTCACCTTCTGTGTGTATCTTGGGGCCTTCTCGAAGGTGACGGTGACCTGAGTAGAATCGACATGGGTATTGTTCCCGTCCATTCCCGTAAGCTGAAGGTAAATGATGTCCCCTCGATCGACATATTCCGGAACCACCGTGAAAAATGGATCGTTGTATAGGCTTACCCTGTAGACCTCTTCCGGTTCGTAGTTCATCATGCTCTGGACGAGGTATACCTTTCCGGTGCTCAGACCGTTCTCATTGTTCAGGTACGATGATATTATGACATCAGGCCTTCCATCGCCTGTCACGTCTCCCAGACCGGCCATCGATTTCCCGAAGCAATCGTAATTTGATTCTCCTATCATGGATATTTCCACACTGCTCAGGGATACGTTGGTCTCCCAACCCATGCCCCTTCCCGGTATGAAGTATACCTTCCCGGGTCTGAACTCCCCTATATTGTAGGTATACGCGCCTATCATCAGATCCTCGTATCCGTCACCATTGTAATCACCGACGAACGACAGGGAATAGCCTGAGTAGTCTCCTCCGCTCTCTCCGACCCAGGAAGCATCGGCATCGACCAGATTTACTCCGGTCTCCCATCCATCGCTCTTTCCGAGGACAAGGTAGGTCTTGCCCCGACCATACCCACCGACCCCGTAATATGTTGAAGCTATCAAAATATCATCGAAACCGTCGGAGTTGACATCGCCGTCGCTTTTCAGGGTCTTTCCGGTCATGTTGCTGATCCCTTCTCCGTAGTAGGTTGCATCGGCAGATGCGGGTGATACCGTTTCATCGAACCCTTCCGGACCACCGAAATAGACATAGATCTTGCCAGCGTAGGAAGTGAACTCGGAATTGCGGGTCGCCGAGATAACGATGTCCGAGAAACCGTCGCCGTTCAGGTCCCCGCCCCCGGAAACCGCCTCCCCCATGTAATCATATCCGGTAGAACTTTGGAAAATGCTGTTGGCGTTCGATACACCGATATCGTTCGACCATCCATCCTCCTTGCCCATGAAGAGGTATGCCTTGCTCTTGAATGAGCCAAGCAGAAAGTCGTCGAACCCGTCACCGTTGACATCTCCAGCTGTGGAAACGGAGATTCCGATGTAATGCATCGACTCCTGTCCGACGATCGAAGCGTCAGAATTGGCAAGATGGACGTTCTTCTCCCATCCTTCCGCCTTTCCGAAGATGATGTAGACCTTACCTGTGTTTACCTGCCCACCATCATCATGGTTAACCGTACCGATAGCAAGGTCATCAAACCCATCTCCATTCACATCCCCGATGCCGGCAAGCGTCATCCCTGCCGAATCGTAGCTGACCTCTCCGATGTATGAAGCTTCGGAATGGGACAGGTTCTGGAATCCGACAAATCCGCCCGGTCTCCCGAACTGGACGAATATCTTGCCCGCATTGGATCCGCCCTCGGAATTCCCGGTAGCGGAGATCACCATGTCATTCATGCCGTCCCCGTTCAGATCACCGACATTGGTCACCGCCATTCCTGTATAAGACGACACATTTGTACATTGGAAATACGCAGAGCTGACATCTGATATGTTCATGTTCCTTCCAGGTTCTATCTGAACTTCGCTCCCCGGCCCATTCACACCTTGGACCGGGGAGCCCATCATGATCCCGAGGGATCCAAGAACTAGAAAACCAACCACGAGAGTCATCGCCCATTCTCTCATTCCTTCTGCCTCCTAGACGAACATACGGTCGGTCGTGCCCTTTTGATCCCCGGTCTTTACTGTCCCGATAAAATTCCTCAATAACGGGGGCAGTATCAAGGACCGTCTTTCCTTCACGACGGTATCCATCGCATAGATCACGAGGATCTCCTTGAGCACGTCCGTTTCCGAATACATCCATCGAATTCATCGCCGGGGGTATTTATAGGCCTTGAGTGTTCATGCAGGATTGCAAAAAATACCGAAATTTACACATCTAAGAACTTTAATTTTAATTGTATTTTAACAATCAAGGTATGATCTCTTGAGATGTTTTTGAATTATTATTTAACTGTTGGGCGTCTATGTGATTCTGTTTTGACGACGGTTGATGATGCTGGCCTACCGGGTCCTTCCATCTTTATCCCGATCGACATCGGAAAATAACTCGCATTAGGCACATGTGCATCTTCTATCTGATCCGGAAACCAGGGGGGAATCACATTATTGGGCGAAGTCTTTAAGGCAGTTCAGAGAACAGATATTTTCCCAAGTTATGCCGGACCTATGCACGGGTACCGATATTTTGTACTACAGATATTTTCATGATATATTAGTCTTACATATCTATTGTTTTCAGTTCTATAATATCTCCACATGTTAAGGATTTGGAATAAGAAGGTAACTAATGGTATAATTTTTGAGTAAGTGTCCGGAACGTATAAATAAACTAACGGGACAATGGAAATCAGCTACTCTCGGAAAGAACACCTAAGGATCCTTTTTTTAGGATTTTTAATGGTTTTTTCCCATTTGTGTAGATTTAGGTAGGTAGAGAACTGCCTTGGTGATGGGCAGGAACTTCCTTGAAACCGCAAACAGAGATGGAAGGCATCCGCTGTTCATGGGATTGGATGGAACCGTCGAGAAAAGGGTGATACCATGAAGGAAGGAAAGCTGCAATCTGCCTGGACGATGGGGCTATTTGTCCTGCTGGCACTTGGTTCAATGACGATGTTGATAGATACCGGCACAGCAGAGATGACTGAAACAGCCGGTTTGGAGATCTCAGAAAAGGGGATTAATCCCACAGGATTTTTCATGGAGAACATGGGTCAATGGGACCCGGAGATCCGTTTCCTGGGGGAGACCCCGTTCGGTCATATAGGGATAGGAACCGATGGTGTCTACTTCAACATCGTCAACGGTCCCGGTCTTGAATATAGTAAAGCGGAAGGTCTGAAATCTGTCGATGATCATCGCCTGGGTATCGGGGAGCAAAAAGCATCCGGCCATGTTCTGAAATACGAGTTCCAGGGTTCGTACGGGATCGCTCCAGAGGGTACGCAGAAAATGGACCATAAGGTCAGCTTTTTCCTCGGGAACGATCCCTCGAAATGGGTCCAGGATGTCCCCTGCTACAGGGAGGTGCTGATACCCGACCTATGGCAGAACATCGACCTGAGGTACTATTTCGGCGATGAGGGTCCAAAATACGACCTGATACTATCTCCATGGGCCGATCCCGCCTCTATCGGAGTTAAGGTCCTTGGAGCGGAGGATATCGGCTTTTCAGACAAGTTCATGACATTTGAGGGCCTGGGAGGCCCCCTGCTAAGCGATACCGAGCTCAGGGTCTATTACGATGGCGGGGAGGACTCCCTCATCTCATCGCAATTCAGCGATATCGGGAACGGGGCCTTCGGTTTCGAGCTTGGACGATACGACAGGAGCAGGACCGTGGTGATAGATCCCCTGATCTTTTCCACCTATATCGGAGGGTCATATACGGAATATGCCGGTTCG
Organism: Thermoplasmatota archaeon; assembly: GCA_049472215.1. Classification (GTDB taxonomy): domain Archaea; phylum Thermoplasmatota; class Penumbrarchaeia; order Penumbrarchaeales; family Penumbrarchaeaceae; genus JAFGLL01. The sequence continues at coordinate 6,018 of JBLIRH010000065.1, forward strand.
GTGGCATCTAATTCAAATGGGGATACCTACGTGGGGGGGCATACCTATTCCACAGACTTCCCGACCACCCCCGGTTCGTATTCGTCGACCGACCCATCGACATTCAGTGATATCACACTGTTCTGTATCGATCCGACCGGTTCTCAATTGAAATATTCCACCTATATAGGGGGCGGGTCCAGTGACTATTTCGATGACATCGTGATGGATGAAAACGATAACCCGATATTTATCGGCCACTCGATGTCCACTGATTTTCCGGTGAGCGCCGATGTATATCAAACATCCAATGCCGGCAGCTGGGATATGGTCATCGTTCGGATGGAGAAAGACCTCTCAGATATACTCAAGGCCACATATATCGGAGGAGGATACTACGAGAGCGAAGGATATATCCACCTCCAGAACGGGGATGTGTACATCGCCTGCGAGACATCATCAAGCAACTATCCTACAACTTCGGGAGCATGGGATACAACGGTCAATGGATACAGGGATTTTGCGATCTCAAGGCTAAGCAGCGACCTTTCCGAGCTGAGATCCTCCACGTATCTCGGCGGCAACTCGTACGAGTATCTTGGAGGGCTGACGGTCGATAGCGAGGGGGATCCCATTATTTTCGGCCAGACCTACTCCACAGATTACCCTTCCACTGAAGGAGCGTATTCAACAACGATGTCAGGATACGTCGATACGGTCATCACCAAGGTGGATTCAACAGGCAAAGAGATCGTATGCTCGACATTCCTTGGAGGTCTCAGTTCGGAGGTTGCGTTCGCGATCGAGCTGACTTCCCAGAACGAGATCGCGGTAATGGGGGGCACTTATTCGACCGATTTCCCCACCCAGGAAACGTCCTATCAAAAGGATAGCAACGGCGGGGCGGACGTCTTTTTTGCCATTCTCAACCATAATGCCTCCTCGCTTCTCAGAAGCACCTTGCTTGGTGGGGAGAACCTCGATTATTACGGATCGATGAGCATCGATGATATAGGGGATATCCATTTCTGCCTCACGACAATGTCTGAGGATCTGCCCTTTACAGATACGGCGATGCAGGATTCCTATAACGGAGGATGGTACGACCTGTTCTTCGGAACCCTGTCAAGCAACCTCTCACATCTGGTTTACGGGTCCTATCTTGGAGGGAGCGACAGGGATTACCTTGCCGGTTTGACCGTTGATCCATTTGGGAACACGATCATCGTGGGCGATACCAACTCCGATGATTTTCCGTTGTCGGAATCAGCAATTTACGAAACTAGAACGGGAGAGAACGACACCTTTGTTTTCAAATTCTCCATCCTCCCGAACTCAGATCCCCTGGAGGTACATTCCGTGAAATTGTACTCCGACCCTGAGTTCTCGGACCAGATCGTGATCTCGGATATCGGCATGACCGTGTATGTCGAGCTGAGAGGTATCGGATGCAATTCTTCGAGGGTGGAGTATGCGGTCGTCAATATCACCTTCGAGCACAGTATGGAGGCGACGATCAAGATCGCCCTTCTCGAGACCGGAGTTGATTCCGGGATATACAGGGGGACCTTCCGGATACCGGAGACCTCTCAGTATTTCGAAAAGCTCGACTTCGCATCAAGGAAGGACCATTCGAAAAAGGCCGTCCTGACGTTGGATAAACCCAACAGACCAAGTCAGGTCTACCAGGTCGGCGTCTTCAACGATGCCACGCATTCGCATGCTGCAGAGGTGGCCGATAAGAACGAAACGGTCCACATCAGGATCGTTGGAACAGATACGGACCCCAGCAGCGAAAATACCGCTTTCGTGAATGTCACCAGTCAGAACTACATGGTCGATCCCTTACTGGTCTTCCTTCAGGAGACCGATGTGAACACCGGTATCTTCACGGGGACCTTCAAGGTGCCGGCCGACATCACCTATCTGGAGGAGATGTATTTCACATCCGTCAGGAATCCGCTCCTTTCCGTCAAGGTGATCGTGTCCACACATGTTCTGATCTCCCCCCTCGAAGATATCACTTCAGCGGATGAGGATGTGCTGTACTATGTTCAGTACGAGAACGGGGGTTGGTCCAAGGATGTGACATGGACCTTCCACAGCGATGTCGACTGGATATCCTTCGACCAGGGAACACGGGTCCTGTCAGGGATACCCGGGAACGATGATATCGGAAAGGCGGAAATATGGCTCACCTTGAGGGATGACAAGGGTCACAAGGACGAACACAATTTCGTCATACAGGTGAAGAACAGCATACCTTCGCTTGAGTGGGGGGGAGACACCGATACCCTGCAGGACGAGGAATACAACGTCAACTTCGAAAGTGATGATGAGAACGTAGGCGGCGCTCAGTATCACCTTTCCACCAATGCCTCTTGGCTCACCATAGATCCGGTCTTTGGTATTTTGACAGGGACACCGACCAATGAGGAGGTTGGAATATACTATGTGAGGGTGTGGGTTGATGACGGGAACGGTGGTAAGAACACCACCACGTTCGAGCTGACGGTCCAGAACAGGAACGATCCACCGAAGATCGTCACGACGGACATAACCAGGGTATTGCAGGGAGACCCCTACCGCCGGGATTATGATTCCGAGGATATCGACCGGGGAGATGTTCATACGTGGTCCCTTTGGACCACTGCCGATTGGCTCAGCATGAACAGTGCGACCGGTATTCTCACAGGGACCCCGGGTCCGGAAGATGTCGGGACCTTCCCTGTCAACGTCTCGGTCCATGATGAAGGAGGCCTCTTCGACTTCCATAATTTCACCCTCAAGGTCGAGAACGTCAATGACAAACCGTTCTTCACCTCCGTTCCAGGGGACTCATCTATCACGAGCGGCGAGACCTACACCTTCGATGTGGATGCACGGGACTTCGATGTAGACGATGAGCTCACCTATTCCATCTCCTCGATACCCGAGAGCGATATCACCATCGATAAGGTATCCGGAGAGATCGATTGGAAGGCCTCGATCAAATGGTTCGATGAGGAGCCTTACAACCTCAAGGTTGACGTTGCCGTATCCGATGGAGAGTTCACCATCAAACATCGCTTCAACATCAACCTGGGTATAACCCTTCCTCCGGAATCGGAGCTGATCTTCCCCGAGGACGGTGTCCGCACAAGCTTTACGGATACGGTCCTCGAATGGACCGGAGAGGACCCCGAAGGTGACGACATCACATACTCGGTCTACATCGGGGTAACGGAGGTCTTCGTTTCCTCTCTCAAGGAAGAGACCCTGTTCATCTCGGATTACGACGGAACAAGCATTTCTGCGGACGGGCTCGAGGCCGGAACAAAGTACTACTGGACGGTCATACCCTATGACGGCAGCTCTTTCGGTAAATGCTCCAGCGGTGTCAGTTCCTTCAGGGTCAATTCTCCCCCTGAGGTCAGGTCCATCGGTCTTCAGGAGATAAAGGCCGGTGTTCCCTTCAAGCTGGTAATATCCGGTTCCGATGCTGATGCGGAGGACAAGACCAACCTCAGATATTCACTCGCCGAAGGTCCGGATGGGATGTCCATAAGCGAGGATACCGGTATGATAAAATGGACGCCGAGTTCCGATCAGGTCATGTTGTACAAGGTCGTGGTCAACGTATCCGACGGGATCGATCATACCAAGGTGATGTTCACCATAGACGTTCTCGAAGGGGACGGGTCCGGATCGATCTCCGTATTACTGATAGCCGGACCGGCCGTAGTCCTGATATTACTTGCCGTCGGGATATTCTTCTTCGTAAGGTCCCGAAGGTCCAAGGAAGAGGAAGATGTGAAAGAGGAGGACATCGAGGAGCAGATAATAGGCGGCTTCTCGGAAGAGGTCCAGGCTCAGATCAAATGCGATGTGGCCCTCACGCCGACGGAAGCGCACTCTCATCTGGGCAAGGGCTCGAAGAAGGTCTCCTACGAGGAGCTGTACGGCATGCAGGCGCCTCCCAAGCAGGAGGAGGGCATGACCACGAGGGAGTTGAAGGATTTCATAAGCGATCAGATCGAGGAATTGGCAGCGATGGAGGAATAAACAGACCGAGAATGAAACAGGTGGTTCTAAGATGGCAGAGTTCAGGATACTGAAGAATGGTAATGGAAAGATGGTCTGGAGGTTCTATCAGAGCGGGACCTTTCAGACCCTTGCTCAGAGCTGGAAGGAATACGATTCCCTATCCGATTGCCTTTACGACATCGAGGTCATGAGGTCTCAAGCGAGTAAGGCGATGGTGGATGATGATATCAAGACCGGGATCGAGGTCCAGGATGATAATGATAAGAAGAAAAAGAAGAAGAAAAGGTTCTTTGTGTTCTGAAGCTCAACTCAGTACCACCCGAAAGACCAGATAGTGGTCCAGGCCGGGCAGGGGAAACCAGGTAGCAGGTCGGAATCCCCACGTCGATCCTCCCTGCCCGGCCTGTTAAGATCCAGATATCCTGGGACACCTCACATGTAGGTCTCTTCTGCCTTCAATCTCTTTATGATGCCCGCATCACCCGAGAGTTCCCTGTATGACCTCAGGAGTGCCGGGTTCGAGGGGTCCAGCTTCAGACCAAGCTCGCATACGTCTCGGGCCTTCTGGTAATCACCGTGCATCTGATAGGCCTTTACAAGGACACTGATGGCTTCGATAAAGCCCTTATCCTTCTCTAGTATGACCTCGAGGGTGGCGATAGCCTTTTCGACCTCTCCGCCCTGTATGTATATCTCAGCCTGCTCCAGGAGCATCTCCTTTGGAGGTCGTTTCGTCGATATTCTATCGAGAACATACTGGGAGGCGCCGTGGTCGGAAAGTATCGTTCTGTACGCGGCCGCGAGTTTGACGCAGCCCTGGATATCGCTTGCCTTCTGGTACTTGGCGGATTTGTTCAGTATCTCCCTGAGCTCGCTCTCATCGGCCTTCCCCAGCTTCTTGAGAAGTTCCGCCTTCTTGATGTAGATGGGTATGTCCTTCTTGTCGATCTTGAGGAGCGTGTTGTAGATCTCGAGCTCGCTGCTCCTCTCCCCCTTGGCCGCGTAGACGTTCGCCTTCATGAGAAGGACCCTTCTGCGGTTCTTGAACTTCTTCTCGGCGCTCTCTATCAGTGACACGGATTCGTCGAAGCTCCCTATATTGTTGTAGGACTGCACCGTCATATTGAAGATCTCCGCGATGTCAACGACGAGTGCTTCAGTGATATGGACCTGGGTGTGGAGGTCGTTCTCGACCATAAGGTAATCAAGGGCCAGTCTGAACTTCCTCGATGAGGTCTCGTAGTCCCCCCTTCGATAGGCGAGATAGGCTTTTTCGAGGGTATCCGCCACCTTCTCGTTCAGTTCCCCCACTTCCCTTCTGGAGCCGAACAATCCCATGCAACCGAATTGTTGTAAGTATCTAATTAAACCTGTGGTGCGGGGGCCAGGTTCAGAGAAGGAACATCTTGATGCCCTCCCTCAGGGTTTCGAAATCGACCGTGGACCCGCAGAAAGGACAAACGCAAAGGTCCCTGTTTCCCCCGATCGGGCCTCCGCAGGAGGGGCATTTTCTCGGTATCCCCCATCCGTTCCGCCCTATTTGCCTTGAAAGCAGGTCTACATCACCGTGGATATGTTTCACCACGCGACCTTGCGCCTTCCTCCTGCACCTTCCCGCATCCCTGTAGAAGTGGATGTCCTCGTAGAGGATGGCGGCCTCTTCGAGCCTCTCCGCTTTCTCGAGGTTCACGGCAGTATCCCTCTTCTCGAAGAAATGGAGGTCCGGTCTTCTCCTTTCCAGGGAGCAGTTCATCACTGACGGCGGCGGGGAAATGATGGAGGGCTCTTTGACCCCTTTACTCAGGAACTCGGAGAACCTTTTCGAGGTTCGGAATTTGACCAGAAGGAGGATCAATATAATGATCATCAGGACAGGTCCGCAGAGCATCCCCATCAGAAGGTCAGCCAAACATGCGGCATCCCCGTTCCCCTGGGGGCCCCCCTCCTCAACAGCGGCCGAGGGCTCGCTGATCACGGTGCCTGCTGCGGCCCCCGAGGCGGCAAGGAAAAGGATGAAGGTCCCTGCTGCCAGCAGGGGTATCCTGATGGTCTGACCTCTCCCCCCATGGAATGAACAGCTTTCTCGTTTTTTATATGGATTTTCAGGTTAAAACTCACATCTATCCATAAAAATATCCTTAAAATTTGGAAACGAGACTGGTATTATAGTGTCGATAACATAATTCTTATCCATCTTGTAATGATATTAGTTACAGGACCGGCTGTTCGGTGTTTCCTATTTAGTGCGATCTTCCGGTTGCTCGGCCTCGCCCTCCATGAACCTGTCCACCTCTCTCGTCCTCTCCTCGTACTCGAGGTCGTCATCCGTCCTCTCAACGACATCCAATCTCGCCTCTCCTTCACCCTTGGGCAGAACGCTCTTGATTATGATCCCCAGAACGACCGAGACAACTATCAACGATACCAGGACCAGAATGATGGACATGATGTCGATCGGTTCGCCGTCCCCCTCTTCCTCCTCGTCGTCCACAGTTGTGGGGGAAAGGACATCGATGAGGACCGAAGCGCTGACGTTATGCCCCGGGGAGCCGTCGTCAACGTGGACAGTGATCCTGTGGCGGCCGACATCCTCGAGGACGACCCCGGTCACT
>JBLIRH010000066.1:0-12304 GCA_049472215.1 Thermoplasmatota archaeon
GAGATGTTCAAGGTCTTCACGGTCCTCGTTAAGGATCCCCCTGGAATCACACATTATGATGTTCTTGGGACGGACCCCGATCTGAACCAGTATATCCGCTATTCGGATATTGGCCGCCCCTGCCCCTATCATCGTCACCTGCATTTCATTGAGCTTCTTTCCCACCAGCTTTGCCGCGTTGATGAATCCGGCTACCTCCACGGTCGCTGTACCCTGCTGATCGTCATGCCACACCGGAATGTCCATCTCTGCCCGAAGACGGTCAAGGATGTGGAAGCATTTGGGCGTCGCTATATCCTCAAGGTTGATGCCGCCGAGTGATGGTTGGAGTATCTTGACAGTCTCTATGAACTGCTCTGGGTCCTTGGTGTCAAGGCAGAGCGGCACCGCATCCACACCTCCGAGATACTTGAAGAGCAGCGCTTTTCCTTCCATCACAGGCATGGCGGCTTCCGGACCGATGTCACCCAATCCAAGCACCCTGGTCCCATCCGAGATCACCGCGATCGTATTGGCCCTGTTCGTGTGCTCCCAGACCTTAGGTGGGTTCTCCTTGATATCCAGGCATGGCTTCGCGACCCCAGGGGTGTACCATATCGCGAAGTCCGAGAACCTTCTTACCGGTGCCTTCAGCGAAACCTCTATCTTGCCCCGGTAATACGGATGCAGCTCCATAGCGATCTTTCCCGGACGCTTTGCCCTCTCGAATCTATCCTCGTCTGTCAAATATGTTCCTCCTTAAGTAACGGGACAGTAACAGTACCATCAGGTATCAACAGGATATCGGGATCGCTCCCAGTGATCTCGATCGCCCTCTCCAGAGCCCTGTCAAGGTCGCTGTAACCCTCGATGAAACCTCTTCGAAGTTCACCGGGATCGATCGACGAGACAGCCATGATCGTGGCCTTTTTGGATAGCTGCACGATCTTCGCGGCCTTGTGGTATCCCAGGACATAACCCTCATCTATCCTTCTCAGGACCTCGTCCGGATCACTGCTCATGGTGAGAAGGTCCCAGAATGTGGACTGTCCTATTCCCTCGGAGCATTCCGAGACCAGAACAAGGACTCCCCCGTCCTTCAATGCCAGCTTTCCGTTCTCAATAGCCTTCTGGGCCTGATACAAGGTCCTGTCCATGGGTTCCCTCGCCACGGTCACGACTATGTCGTAAAGCTTCTTTACCGGTATGCAGAACCTTGTCTTTGCGCTCTCGACAGCTCTGGAGAAGGACGTGAAAAGGTCCCCCACCTTCAGGTCGGTGATAACCTTACCGGGTGCCTGGACGATCTGAATGGACAGATGTTCCTTTCCCTCGAGGAAAATCCTGGCTCCGTCCTCCATATCCTCGTGAACAGGATTACCCTCGAGACCGAGTGCCCTGGATCCTTCAGAAAGGGAATGGGAATGGTTCTTTTCTGTTGTCCCGAAGTAGGCCATCCCGGGAATTATGGACTTCCTCCCGCCGGTAAAACCGGCAAAATAATGGGGCTCCACCGAGTTAACGAAGATGTACAGGTCATGCCCCTCGAGCTCCCTGTCGAAGAACAGCTCTGTCCCCATCCTTGTCACTCCGTACGGAACGTGGCCTTCCCTGTCCTTGGCAACGTGAACATGAACCTTTTTCCAGAGGGCTTCGTAGTACTCGCCGAGGATGGTTCGAATGTCGGTTTCGGTAGGTTCCTTGTGGGTCCCGGTCGCGATATGGACCTTCTTTATCCTGTCCCTCATTCCTTCTACGCCTATCAGGTGTTTGATGACAAGGTGAGACGGTGTTGGGCGGTTGCGGTCATTTAGAATTATCCCGATGTTCACCTTTTCGCTTGCAAGATCCTTCAACGCTTCGATCCCGTATGCTTCCTCGAAAAGGTTCTGATATAATTCAAAAGGGTCGATCTGAGAAGTATCCCCATCCATCCTCTTCAGGACATGGGCTCCCTTAAGATATGGAGAACTGACCGTTCCACTTCCATATTGGACACCTAGCTCCATGCTGGTCACCGGGACGGTAATGGTGAACTTATCTTAATATTCATTGTGAAAAGGTTCGATGTTCACTTGAAAAAAATAAAAAAGTCTCCCCCCTCGGCGAGGGGGGAGTGGCCTCCCTTTTTGCTACCTAGGTCAGGAATATTGGAGTTTTATTCCTGGATGGGAGGAGTGGTTGATGATATTGATCTCTTTGGATCCCCCATTGATCACTCCTGCATGGGCGGAAGCATGTCCTGTTCGGTGTAGGATTGACCGGGGAGGGTAGGACCTTCCGGAACCCCTCCGTATGTCAGGTGGGTCGGAGCGATCTCCACGATCCTCTGGAGCAGGGTCTTTGGCTTCCTTTCTGCCCTTCTCCTTCCGAGGTTCTCACGCCAGAGATGAATGTTCCTCTCCATTCTGATATTGAGGACAAAGAGGCCGATTATCACTGCCGCGCATAACAAGGCAGCCACTATGAATATCACGGCCCAGGTGTCGATAACGGATCCGGTACCATCGTCCTCGGGGACGCTTATCCCGCTGAACGGATCGGTATTGTAAACCATCAGCTCTTCCTGGTTCGAGTAACCGTCACCGTCGAAATCCATTGTGCCGTCCAATTTATTGAACGGGTCCATCAGCAGCGAGACCTCGATATCGTTCGGTATTCCGTCCCCGTCCGAATCCTCGTTGAAGACATCGAACCTCCTGAACGCTATATCGGAATAGAGCTTCTCGTCATATGCTCTGACGGACAGGTTGTGCTCCTCGTTGCTGAGCCTCCTTGTATTGATTATAACATTCCATTCCGAATCCCCGACAAGTGAGGCTTTCCTCCATATCCCCCCGTCCACCCTGTATTCCACGAAGGAGACAACACCTGAATCATCGCTCACGGTTCCTGTCACGGTAATGGTGTCCGACTGGTCGCCCAGCATGGGAGTGGATATGGAGACCTCCGGAGGCTTCGAGTTGACCAGGGTTATAAGCGGTTCTATGGTCACGTCGAAGCTCGTTACCTGAGAGAAATCCTTACCATCGAACGCCCTGACGTATATCGTATAAGAGCCTCCGGCGGTATAGCGGATGTCCATCAGGAACTGCCAGACATAGAGACCCTGGGTCAACTGCCAATCATCCGCATAGATGACATCTCCCAGAGGTACGATGGCAAGTTCGACCGATTTGAGCTGCTTCTCGATGTCATTGGCCGTCCCCTTTACAAGGAACATACCGGATATGACCTGACCATTGTAGAGATTGCCCACGTTCAGGAACGGAGCATCGTTTATGGACCTCACCCTGACATTGAAGGTGGAGATTGCGAAATCAGAACCGTCGAATACCTCGACAGTTATCGGTACAACACCGTTGAAGTCCATTCCAAGTTCGATGACCAGATGACCCTCCGGATCGAGAGATACCATCACATCCTCATTTGCAGATATGAACGATACCTGAAGATCCCCCATGTCGTTGTCCCTGTCCGAGATATATTCATCGATGAACACATAGGTCGAGACGAAGGTCCCGTCCTCGTTCAGGGTTACGTCCGGGATCGGAAGGATATCGGGCGGATCGTTCTGTGCGTTCACTGTGAACGAGAAGGTGACATTTGCCTGACCGTTGAGATCATAGGGATCGTCGGATGCGTATATTTTCAGATGATAGCTATCCTCTCCCGTTGAGAAATCCGGATCGCTTCCGAAAAGTATCAACCAGTTGTCCGGATCATCCGTGTATTCCGGGGGCAGGACGGTCATGTAGATCCTGTTGTCAGCCCCGCGGTAGATCTTGTGGCCGTCCTCATTGTACCAAGCAAGGTTTACCGGCATCATATCCGGACCAAGCAGTTCGAAGTCCAGATTTATGTACTGGCCCTCGACATCCGCAAAGTACGGGGACCCTCCGTCCTCAACAACGAAGACCTCCTTTCCTGAAGCTATACCTCTTCCCTCGGGAGCCTGATATTCCAGCAGGATCGGATCGACCCCCTCATTGGTGATCATATCCGGCGGCATCATCATGGCATACGGCGGGTCATTGACCGGTTCGACATTTATCTTGAACTGGTTTGAAAAGACATACTTTCCGAACTCATCGGTCGCTGAAAGCTGGCATTCTATTCCACCGTTCCAGTTCTCATCCCTGGTGGTGTCGATACCCAACCAAACGGTATCATCAACATCCTTCCAGAGATAAAGGTCCACATGGTCTGGATGGTCATTCTTCTGAATTAAATAATGAAGGGTTGATGCCTCCTGGTCTTGGTCCCAGAAATGATCAGAAACCGCCAATAAACGGGACTCTTGCACCCCTTCATGAGTTTCAATATCCTGGACATCGATCGACCTTGGTGCATAGTTCGGCTTCTCTCCGACCAGTCTTAGGTTGCTGAATTCAAGGGCACCCTCCGTGGATGAGGTCACATTTATTTCCAATAGGCTGTATCCTTCTCCGGTAATTGGAATAAGGGATTGCAGCTCATTTAGGAGATTTCTTGAAGCAGGATTGTAGAATACCGTCGCCTGGTAGTCGTATTCTACCTTGAAATCGCTTATCGATATCTTTCCCGCAGTATCCGCTCCCAATCTTACAGGAACATAGGTGAAGGAATTCCCATAATCATCGATCTCGTCAGGGAAATGTGTCCTGAGGTAGTTATTGATTGGTCCTTGGAACCCGGAGACGACATTGGACCCGACAAATGTTCCAGAATATGACCAATCATTGACTTCATCATCTCCGACGTCGATCCAGGGATTTTTTGAATCAAGAACATAAGATAAGCTTATCACTGGCTTATATGCATTGTAGGATGAAGATGCTCCAGGAGAATACATGGTACCCCTGTAATAGAACTGGTAATAATTCGCACGATTGGAGTAATAGCTGTATCCTGTCCATTGAGGGAACCCATCGCAATAAGGGGTTTCAGCCATAGTGATCATGATACCATTATTGGCCAGGGTCTGCGAGTTCCATTCTTCGAGAAGATCGATCAGGTCATATTTGACCGAGTAATCATAATATGTTGCGCTCGAGGACCCATGATAGCCTTCGGAAAAATAGGATGCATCAGGGGTATCTCTCCAGGTAGGATTGATCCTCTTGAATTCAGACCATTCCAGGTTGGTGTCGTAATAGATAGTTGAAGTGTATTGGTAGGACGTTGGCCAGCTGCTTGTTACTCCATAAAGCTTGTAATACCTGTCCCCGTAATGATATGAACCGCTGTAACCTGGAAAGCTGCCGGACCTCTTGTACATCTGAATGGGCCAATTGAGTTCATATTCCTTAATGTCGGCTCCGACGGGAACCTTGAAAGCGTCGCTGTTGATGTCCCATTTTAGATAGGCGTTCTCCATGGGATATCCGCTGGCATAGGAATAATCGCTCGGAGAAGGATAGTTGTTTGATTGTGCATATGTCCCTGCATTGGCGGCCGGGTAGAAGTATGAATAACCATAGGGGTAATAATTATAATGATACATGTAACCCCTGCCCCAGTTATTGCTGGAAGGTATCATAGTTCTTTTTGTAACGGCCTCATCGAGATGAGTTAGGTTCACCGTGGTGGATCTTACGACCGAATCCGACGGGAGTTTGATATAATATAGGTCACCCTCCTTAGAAGGATATGCTTCACCCTTCTTTAATGAAGTGTATTCACTGTTCATGAAGCTGGTCTGGTTTCCCCATTGACCGACTCCGTTACCGCCGAACCTGTACTCGAACCTTCCATTGTTTCCAAGGTCGATACCGACATCGGACAGATAATGACCTGTTGCAGGGTCCCGACCCCCGGTCATCTTGAACGTCACAAATTCATAAGTGGCGTTGTCATAGACGAACAGGTTCGCCTGGTTGTTGAAATGCGAGGGTCCTACGATCACCTTGTTCGTTGTAAGGTTCACGTAGTTCGCTTCATCACCGAAGCTGAAGGTGTTCGTGTCTATTGATTTGTCTCCCATCGCAGGTAGCAAAGCGAGGGATAGAGTGAGAATTAGAGTTAGCACTCCAATATGCAGCCTTACATTCATAGGCATCCCTGGCGGAATTTACCGCCAAATTTTAAGGAATGTTTTGATCATGTTAAAATACTTTTATTATTTCCGATTTTCATATTACTTAAAACTAATCATTATGATAGTTGGAAAAATGAGACCTTGGATCATACCCTATCCCAAGGAGATATCCAAAGCATGTATGAGTGATCAATATAGACCCAAACACCCCGGTAAAAAAAAAAAGCCCCCGACCATGATCGGGGGCTCACCTCTTTCTTCTTCTTAGACCGTTTGGTCCGGTGGCTGCTCCGCCTGACCTTCCGGCATGGGCGGAAGAGCCGCGGACTGATCAGTCACTGGCTGCCCCGGAAGCGCTGGACCTTCGGGAACGGTACCTGTAATGTATGTCGGTGCGATCTCCACGATCTTCTGGAGCAGTGTCTTTGGTTTCCTCTCCGTCCGCTTTCTGTTGAGGTCCTCTCTCCAGTAGTGGATGTTCCTCTCCAGCCTTATGTTGAGGATGAACAACCCGATTATCATCGCAGCGCAAAGGATCGCTGCAGCGATGAATATCAGTGCCCACGTATCGAACAGGGGTTCAGGATCTCCCACATCCGGAACGGAATCACCATCGAACGGATCGGTATTGTACACCATCAGCTCCTCCTGGTTCGAGAACGAGTCGCTGTCGAAGTCCATTGTACCGTCGAGCTTGTTGAACGGATCCATCAGAAGCGAAACCTCGATATCGTTCGGTATCCCGTCCCCGTCGGAATCCTCGTTATATACCTGGAACCGGCGGAATACTATGTCTGAATATGTCTTCTCATCGTATCCCCTTACAGAGAAATTGTGCTCCTCGTTGGTTAGGGTCTTGGTATCGATGATCACCTGCCATTCCGTGCTCGACAGGATCGAGGCTTTCCGCCAAATCCCTCCGTCTATCCTGTATTCCACGAAGGAGACGACCCCGGATTCGTCGACCACGGTCCCCTCGACTGTGATCGTCCCGGCCTGATCTCCGAGCATCGGAGTGGTTATGGTTATCTTGGGGGGCGGTGTTACATTAAAGTCCACCATACTGATGATCCGGACATTGTAGGTCAGGACCTCTGAGAAATCCCTGCCGTCGAAGGCGCGTACCATGACCTGGTAATCCCCGGTATCGAGCTCGCGGGTGTCGAGCAGGTGCTGCCATACGTAGGCTCCATCCGCCCTTATCCAGTCGTCGGTGTAGATCGTCTCCCCGATCTTCACGACCGCGACCTCCACGGTTCTAAGGGCCTTTTCTATGTCATCGGCCGAACCCTTTATCCTGTAAAGGTCACTGATGGTCTGGCCATCGAATAGGTTCTTCACGATGATGATCGGAGGATCGTTGATGGACCTTATCCTGACGCTGAAAGTCCCTGTCATGAGGTTCGTTCCATCGGAGACCTCCACCGTGATCGGGACCACCCCGTTGAAGTCCATTTCGAGGTCGATCATGAGCCTTCCCTCCTCGTTGAGGGAAGCCATGACGGAATCCGAGGATGGCTTGAAGCTGACGGTGAGTTCCTCCAATTCGTTATCAATATCCCTGATGTACTCCTCTACGAAATCGACTGTTCCAAGGTATGAGCTGTCCTCATCCATGACTATGTCCGGTATGAGGAGCATCGACGGAGGATCGTTGACGGCCTGTATCTCGATCTTCAGGAGGACAGAGGTCTGGTTCCAGAGATCGCTTGGATCGTCCGATGCGTAGACCTTGAGATAATATGGTCCCTCTTCCGTGTAGAAATCGGGATCGGAACCAAGCAGAACGATGTAATTATCCGGGTCGTCAGTGTATTCCGGCGGGAGAACCGTCAGATATATCTTGTTATCAGCCCCGCGGTAGATCTTGTGGCGGTCCTCGTTCGACCAATCTAGATTGACCGGTACCATATCCGGGCCGAGGAGTTCGAAGTCGATATGTATGACCTCGTTCTCGATGTCGGCGAAATGAGGCTCCCCGCCTCCTCCGATGGTCACTACCTCCTTGCCGTTGGCGATGCCTCTGCCCGAGGGTGCATTATATTCCATTAGAATAGGGTCAACTCCCTCGAGGGTTACAATATCCTCCATTCCCATCGCCAGGTAGGGGAGATCGTTTACCGGCTTTACATCGATCATGAACTCGTTGGACCAGGCGTCCTTGCCGAACTCGTCGGTGGCTGAGATCTGGCAGGTGACCTCACCATTCCAGTTCTCATCCTTGGAGGTATCGATCCCAAGCCAGGTGTCTCCCCCCTCGTCCTCTTGCAGATAAAGGTCCACATAGTCCTTCTGATCGTTCATCTGTATAATATACTGAAGCGTCTGGGCATCCTGGTCGACATCGTAGAAATGGTCGGTAACCTTGAGAAGGTCTGTCACCGTTTCTCCCTCGTTGATCTCCATATCTGGTATCTCCATCACCTTCGGCCTATAGTTCGGTTTTGTTCCCCTCAGCTCGAGGTTATCGAACTTCATGGTCCCTTGGGTATTGGATGTCACATTGATCTCTATCAAGGACCAGCCATCTTCATCGTTCGGTACCAGCGACTGGAGCTCCTCAACGGCGCTTCCGGAACTCGGTGTGTAGAATACCTTCGCGGTGTAATTGTACTCGAGCTTGAAATCGCTCACGGTTATCTTCCCGGCAGCGTCGGCCCCGAGCCTGACCGGCACATGGGTCCAACCATTGCCGTAGTCGTCATATTCGTCGGGGAAATGGGTCCTCAGATACTGATTGATAGGTCCCTGGAATCCCGTAACGTGGGTCGTTCCCACATAGTTGCCCGTGTAGGACCAATCCTTCGTCGTATCATCAGCCACATCGATCCAGGGATTGGTTGAGTCCAGTGTATACGAGTAACTGATCCTCGGTTTGTATGCGTTATAGCTTGAGGAGGCTCCCGGAGAATATGCGTAAGCATCGTAATAATACCGATAATAGTTGGTTCTTCCAGAATAGTACGAGTACCCGTTGTCATGGGGCGATGTGTCGATGGGTGTCTCGTCCATGCTGATCATGATGCCGTAGTTGGTGAGAGTGTTACCGTTCCAGTCCTCCAGCAGGCTCCTAAGATCATATACCACATCGTTTCTATAATAATAACTGCTGGAATCTCCATGGTACTCATCCACGACGAACTCTGCATATGATGAGGGGTCCCAATCGGGATTGATCCTGTCGAACTCGGCGTATTCTTGCGTAAGACCCCCGTAGATCGTATTGCTCCTCTGGTAGGAGGATGGCATGGCCTCTTCAAGGGCGAATATCCTGTAGGTTCTCTCGCCGTGGTGATACCTGCCGGATTCACCGGGCCAGGAACCGGAATACCTATACAATCTCAAGGGCCAGATAAGATCATAGGATTGGAGCTGGGCTCCCTGAGGGACCTTGAGGGCGTCGCTCTCTGTGTCCCATTTCAGGTATCCGTTCTGAATTGGATAACCGCTTGCTCTTGAATAATCGGAGGCTAGGGGATAGTAGGAGTATTGCAATGCGTAATAACCAGCGTTCGATGAAGGATAATAATAACCATATCCGTAGTTGTAATAGCCGTAGTGATACCAATAGCTCCTTGCCCAGTTGTTGCTCGAAGGCAGTCTGACATCCCTGGAAACCGCTTCATCGATATGGGTGATGTTCACAGTGGTTGAGGTCACGACAGCATCCGAAGGGAGCTTGATGTAATAGAGGTCTCCTTCTACTGATGGATAGGCGTCACCTTTCTTGATAGGGGCCTTATCAGCGGTCTCGAAATAGGTCTGGTTTCCCCACTGACCGGATCCGGTACCGCCGAACCTGTATTCAATCTGGTTGTTGTTCCCAAGGTCAACTGACACCTCGGAAAGGTATTCGCCGGTGACCTGATCCTTACCTCCGGTTAAATCGAAGGCCAGATAATCGTATGTCGCGTTGTTGTAGACGAAGATCTTTGCTTCATTGTTGAAAAGGTCTTCACCAATGTTGACTTCCTTCATGGTCATATTCGTATAGTTTACCTCGTCCCCGAAACTGAACTCGTTCGTGTCGATGATCTTGTCTTCACCCAACACGAAACTCGTAAAAGCCGCAGTGGTCAAAATGGCTAAAATTCCAAGAATCAGGATCCTGTTCATCTGTCTTTCCTCCTGTGAAATCAACCTAGGTAGCAAAAGGGAAATCTGAAACCTGTCTCTTAAACCCCGACACCCCTTAAATATTTTTTCCTTTTAGCTTTTCATTATATAAATAGAATGCGGTTTTTTTCGATAGGTCCAGTATATGTGACCCTCAATCTTTTTTACCTACCCGTTTTTCAGAAGAGAAAGGAGCAGAGTAAGTCCGATATAAAGCACGAGAGTGAGACCTATTCCCACCAGCAACAACACCCACCAACGGGGGAATCTGCTCCTGGTCCTCTTGTCTCCGATGACGATCGGCACGGGACCGATGAACACGATCCCTCCCCATTGCTTGTCGTCGATACGATGTCTGGTCCTTCTGATCTCACCGGACCCTTCAGAACTTTCCTTGCCCAGACCTAAAGAATCACTGGATCTTGTCCAGAGATAAAGGAAGAACATGGTCATGCCACCAAGAAAAAAGATGAAGGATATCGCTCCAATTATCCCGGTCAACCTGATTACCGGAATGATGATGAAGAAAAAGAACTCAACATCACCTGCGATGATGCCCAGAACGAGAAATATCATCGATATGGACAGAAGTGAAAGGGATGTTATTTTCAGCAGTCCAGTCTTCAAGGACATGATCGAATACCAGGTCAGCATTGCTCGGGCTCTATTTTGTGGTTTCGGAGCGGTTCACAGCAAAGTATTTCATGATAACCCATTTTCACCCCGGCATGGAGCATGCCATTGTCACTCTCCTTGGACAGAACGATTGGGCAAGGTCCGTGGGGAAGGAGACCTCTTCCACCTCCTTCGGGATCGGGGCGCTTAAAAAGGATGATAGAGTAGTGACGATGGTATACCCGTCCAAGTACCCTGAGAAGATCTGGTCTCTCCTTTTTCCAATTTCACTTTCCGAAAGTGTCTATCTGAACATCGTACGTATCGACAGGGAGCTCGGCGAGACCATCATCGCCCTTGACCTTGTGCAGAAGAATGTAGGAAATATCCATGTAGGTCCGCTGGTGGACATTTCCCTGCTCGGGACCATAATCAAGGATACTGTGGTCGAGAATTACCAGAATTTCGATCCCGATCCTGCATTATTCAGGGAGACCCTGTTCGAGGTCCCGATCCCAATGGTCCAGGATGGCTGCGATGTCGTGATCGACCAGGCTTTCAATGTCAAGGGAGTCGGCTGCGTCGCTCTTGGTTTTGTCACCCGGGGCGCTGTAAGAAAGCACCAGAACCTTGCAGTATATCCTGCCAGAAAAAGGACCATCGTCCGGTCGATCCAGGTCCATGACCGGGACCATGAAGAAGCTCCCACAGGTGCAAGGGTGGGATTGGCCTTGAAGAACATCGAGCCTGAAGACCTTCCAAGGGGAAGTCTCCTTACATCGAGTGATGAAGGACTCGTTTCCTCGGACCATCATTCGGGCAGGTTCCGGGTCTCGAAATACTGGAAGGAAGAGATCCCGGAAGGAGCCCGCTTCCATCTGTGGAACTCACTCCAGTTCGTCCCTGTCCAGCTTCGGAACATAGACCAGGGCGGGCCCGGTGAGAGGGAGATAATTTGCGATCTACAGCTGGACGGCCAGTTATGGGTGAAAAAGGGTGATCGGCTCGGATTATCGTTCCTTGATTCCAAAAGCTTCCGGCTGTTCGCAGCGGGAGAAAGTATTTAGGCGCTCTCCTCAATTCCCGGATGCATCCCTGGAGGTTCGGATTTGGAGATAGGTCTTGTGGGCAAACCGAACGTCGGAAAATCCACGTTCTTCGAGGCATCCACCCTAGCCGGTGTGGAGATCGCCAACTACCCCTTCACAACGATCAAGGCAAACATCGGGATGGGCTATGTACGGTGTCCGGACCCCGGTCCAGAACTTGGTGTGACCAGCGATCCGAAGAACTCCATCGTCCAGGGTGGAACGCGCCTCGTCCCTGTCGGACTCCTGGATGTTGCAGGCCTCGTTCCCGATGCGCACAGCGGAAAAGGTCTGGGAAACCAGTTCCTCGACGACCTCAGACAGGCAAGCGGCCTCGTTCACATACTCGATGTGTCCGGATCTACCGATCTGGAGGGGAACCCTGTCGAGAAGGGAGCCCATGACCCGGTGCAGGATGTCACTTTTCTCGAAAAGGAGATCGATTACTGGTTCCACGGCATCATGATGAGGGACTGGATCAAAATAT
>JBLIRH010000067.1:0-12144 GCA_049472215.1 Thermoplasmatota archaeon
GATCGAAAGGGTCGGGAGACCTGAATGGATATCTTTTTCCCCGGTGGAGATAGAGCCTGTCAAGGAAGGGAATATAAGAAGAAGGAGTATGGATACGAAGAAAAGTTGATGAATCCCTGAATTACGACCCCTTTGCATTTTCTATACTCCTCGATATGTAATGTGAAATGCTGGTAAATAAAATCCTGTATGGCTTGATGTGGGTTCAACCAAGAGTTCCAACAAACTCGTCCAGACCCTTCTGCTCCACCCCTTTGAGCACTCTAAGGGCTCTGGCCTCGTCCACTCCGAACACCGCCAGTGCACTTGACATCGCCCTCGCGGTGAGTTCGAGATATCTCTGCGCATCGTACCTGACCTCCCCCATCTCCTCATGGACGAGTGCGACCCTGTTCTCGTGCTTTTTCGCCTCGTGGTCCAGGACCACGAACCGGACCTTCTGCCCCCCTTTCACGTCGACGCCTTCCCTCTTCAACAACGTCATTGCCGAGACGTGCTCGGAGCGCGTCGTATAGTCCTCGAGGTTCCGGGAGGCCCGTATCGTGATGGCAAGCTCCTTGGGGTTCACCTCCCTCTCCATGATCATCCTTCCCCGTTCTCTCATCACATCGAATGCTCTGGGCAGGTGGTCGGGGATCTCCCCCCCCCCCCCGGCCCCCGACAGCGCGGTCAGCATCTCCTCCTGTGCCTCTTTGATGAAATAAGGCGTCGAGTGCTGTCTGCATTCGATACCGCGGAACTTCATCTCCCCGTCCTCGTTGAGACCGTAGTAGCGGTTGAGCGCCCCCGCCCCGTTGGTCTTGTTCGGGAGGAAGACGAGCCATTTGTAGACGGCATCCACACCGATGGGGATGCCGATGTCCTCCTCCGCAAGTGCTGCAACATCGTGCGCCTTC
This sequence comes from Thermoplasmatota archaeon, assembly GCA_049472215.1. GTDB lineage: Archaea > Thermoplasmatota > Penumbrarchaeia > Penumbrarchaeales > Penumbrarchaeaceae > JAFGLL01. The sequence goes on from JBLIRH010000067.1 coordinate 897, forward strand.
TCCCTCGGTCCCGTCATCCACATGGAATCAACGATCCCGTGGAGGAGATGGTATCCATGCTCCTCGACGATGTCCTTCGCCTTCAGGATCATGTCCCTTGCGTAGGCTGTGATCGATTCATGGACCTCGATCCTCCCGAACCGCGCGTTCTTGTATCCGGTGTACCCGAAGCATGTGACGAGGACCCACTTCAACGTATTGGAGGCCTGCTGGTAGCGCTTCGACCCGGCGGGGGGACGCAGGGGCCCCAGTTCCGATTCGACCTCGAACTGCTCGGTATCCTCCCCCTCCCGGAAGCTGGTCTTGTACCTCAGCCTGCTCTCGAGTATCTCCCCGACCACCGAAGGGATCAAACCTTCCCCCCTGGTGCAGAAGTGATAGTTGAGCCCCGGGGCCCGGTTGGGGGCATCGAAACCCTCCGGCTCGCAGCAGCCGCAGTTCAGGGTCTCCACCGACAGGTTCTTCCTCCACATTATGTGCGGGTAGAAGGAGGAGAAATCCATCTCGATGACGTCGGAGTATGCTCCGACATTGGGGTCGAATATGTGTCCCCCCCTGTCCGACCTCGACAGCTCCACCGCCGTCTTCCATCCCTCGGGTATGTTCTTCTTCCACCTTACAGCTCTCCCCCTCCTCATCGCCTCCACGCATTCCATGTAGGAGATGGCGGACCCGGGGGACAGCCTCGCCATGGTCTGGAGGGGCAAGAGCGACATCTTCGAAAGTACCGAGAGACCGACCAGGCCCCCCTCCCTGATCATGAAGGAGTTCTCGAGGTCCAGGTGAATCCTTCCTTTTAGAGGATAGTACGGGGGCTTGTAGTAGACTACCCCGTATGAGAAGTAGGACTTCCCTGTCTTGCCCGGGGCCCTGAAGGGCCTGTTGCTCCTGTGGAGCTTCAGGGACTCCGCCATGTCGTTGGCGAGGGCCCTCTCGTAGATGTACGGGAGGACGAAAGAGTCCCCCCCGTATGTAACAACGATGTCGGGGTCCTGCTTCTGCATCTCCCTTACCAGGGAGATGATCATCCGATCCTCCTTCTCGTTCTCCATCTCGAAGTCCCCGAGCCTGACGTACCTCATCCTGTCGGTCATCCCCGGGACCGGACCTTTCTGGTCCGGTATCGCATGGAGGACGGCAGCCTTCATGGGCGGGAGGGGCTCCGAGGCCCAGTCGTGGTTCCGAAGGAGCCTGTACCCCCTCTTCATATCGACATGGGCCAGGGGGAAGATCCCGTGGCTGTACATGTAGCGGGAGGGGAGGCGGAGATCGACGTCGTAAAGGGTGAATCTACGATAGCTCCCGAAAGCCTCTATCCCCTTGGCGATGTCCGTGAGCTTCGAATAGCTCGAAATGTCGATCTTGAGGTGGTGTCTGGGATGCCTGTCCTGGATGTCCAGAAGCGCCTCTCCTTTCTTGAAAGAGCGGACGCCTTCGACCCCCTCGAGATGCCCTTCAAGCAGCTTGAGGTCGTCCTGCGAGCCTGCCGCTATTATACTCGGGGTGTAGCGGTGGGCGAGCATGGACCTCTTTCTGGATTCCTCGATGACCCAGAGGTCCATGAGGTCCCGCTCGTGGTCGGGGTAGGCGTCGAGGATCCACCCTTTCATGCATGCATCTGGTCTTCTGGGATAATAAAAAAAAGGCCCAAGGAGGGGGAAGAGCGAATACCAAATGAACTGCGGGAGGGAACGCCATTTTGTTTTTTCACAGCATCAGTAATTTGAATTATTCCCTAAAAGCATGTCCTAGCCGTTTCTGATCTTCATTTCATCTGTAGCCTTGAGGAGAAGGTCCCTTATCTCATCCGGCCCCTTCCTGCTCTTCCACTCCTTGTCAAGGTCGAGCTTTCCGCAGACCTCGTTGATCCACATCAACGTGTGAAGGAAGAGGTCTTTTTCATCCTTCGAGAAAAGGAGGACGAAACCTGCATGGGTGGCCGGGGGGTCGTCTGTGAACAGAGCCCCTCTCTTCGTCCGGATGACGGAAAGGTCAACGATCTCCTTCCCGGGAACCTGATAGGACATTATTATGTATCCCGGCATCGTGATCATGTGGGATTCCTGGTCCACTTTGATGAGCTCCGAATGCAGCGCGTCCGCGGACATCCGGATCCTGGGGCTCATCGAATGTGCGATCTTCTTCGTCAATTTCTCTGGCGAAGGGAAGTAGTTCAGATCGAGGACGTCCGCGGCCCGGATCATGTCCCTGAACCGTTCAAGGGATATCCTGTCCCTTTCTATCAATATGGTCCGAAGCTCCTCGTCGAGTAGGTGGTCGCGCTCCTTCTCTCCCAGTACATTCTCCGCCACATACAAGAAAGCGTATTCCCTCTTGACCTTCCTCCTGGCAAATACGACATACCAGACAATGCTTATAACCACGAAGGATACTGCTACGAGGATCGGCAGGAATCCCATCTGGATGATGAGGAAGGTGTAGCAAAAGACACCGAATATCTGGATGTAGGGATAGAAAGGGGATCGGAATTTCGGGCGGTAGTGCTTGATGTTGCTCTGCCTCATGAATATCAGGGACACGCATGCAAGCGTGAACAGGACGAGCTTCAGTGTCGATGCTGTTTTCACGAAGCTCTCCAGGTCAAGAAAGAGGATGACAGAGATCATGAAGGCGGTCGTTATCAGTATTGCGACCCAAGGCGTCCCTTGACGGTTCAATTTGCTGAAACTCTCGGGGACAAGATCGTCCCTCCCCATCGCTAGAGGGTTCCTCGAAGCTGCCATGATCCCGGCGTTCCCCGTGGTGATGAACGCGAGTAGTCCCGCAATGCTCATCAATACAAGACCCGCGTATCCAAGGATCTCACGCCCCCCTGTTGAGATGGGGGTAAGCGAATCCGACAACACATCCGGTGAGAGGATGCCGACCGTTACCGTAATCACGGCAACGTACAGAAGGGATACGACCGCCCAAGAGAGAAGCATGCCGTAGGGAAGGTTCCTTTCCGGTTTCTTCACCTCGCCCGCCATAGCAGCTATCTTGGTCACTCCGGCGAAGGAGACGAATACCATGCCGGAGGTGGCAAGGACCTGGGAATGACCTTCGGAGAAGAAGTTATCGAAATTGGAGCTTTTGACGAAGAAAGCACCGATCCCGATATATGCGACGAGTAGGAATATCAGGACCGCCACGAGTGTGGACTGTACCTTGGCAGCAAGTTTGACCCCGATGAGGTTCACGACCATGAACACCAGGCAGAAGCCCACGGCGAACAGTTTGATCTGAAACGTCGTCAGGGCGGGCTCGAGGAGTATCATGAAGATGCCTATTCCAAGCAGGGAGAACGCCGATTTGAACGCCAGGGAGAACCATGCCGCAAGTCCCCCGATGGTCCCTATCATCGGTCCCATCGATCGGTCGATGAAGAAATAGATCCCACCGGTACGGGGCATGGCCGTGGAAAGCTCTGCTTTTGTGAGGACCGCGGGGAGAACGAGGAGCGAAGCTATTGCATAGGAGAGGATCATGGCAGGTCCTGTTAACGAAAATACCAGGGCGGGGAGAATGAAAAGACCAGAGCTGATCATCGCACCCGATGAGATGCAGAATACCTCGAGTAGTCCGAGTTCTTTTTTGAGCTCCATCTCTCACCTCTGACCTGTTGAAAGGAATGAGATATCTCTGCATGGATTATTTATCATTTCCAGAGCCTTCTGTTAACACGTGCTTTATTTATTTGCAAACAGAACATTTTTCCACCGAGGTCCAAGGACCCATTTTTTAGGAAATGGTAAGAAAACCTTTCCAAATCCCTTAAATATCTATTAGGAAGGGTTTCCAAACTCCTTTTATGTCCCGGTCTTCATCTTTTCTCCACTCTAAGAAAGTAGAAGGTTCCGGAGGAGATAAGATGAAAAGAACAGAGAGCAGGAGAGGAGACATCAACGGGATCAGCATGCCGATGGCCGCTGTACTCATTGTCGTAGCGACCATAGTTGCTGCTTCCTCCGTCGTGATACTGGGCGTCGATATGGGAAGGAAAGCGGCTGACGACGAGATCTTGGGCCCTTTCTTCCACATGAAGGCGGAACCCATGCATCGGAACGCTTCCGTCATGGAGAAGGTAACCTACAAGATCTGGTTCGATACCGATATCTACCTCTACACACCCATCAAGCTCGAGGTCATGGACATGTTCGACGGTGTTGTGTCATACATAGATCCGGATGTAATCTATCCCGGAGAGAACGCCACACTGGAGCTGACCGCGACCTTTGAGGGGGACTTCTTCCGGGAGGTCGTCGGAAGTTACAGGGGTCTGAAGGATTTCGTCAAGGTCACCTTGTCGGTCAAGGAAGAGGCGCAGGACGTCGACTTCGAAATGGAAGCAACCCCTGATGAGCATACGGCGTTCCCATATCAATGGGTATACTACATGATCACAGTGGAGACCACCGGAGATTTCAACGGACTGATAAGCCTGTCCGTTGAGGAATTCTATGACTGCTGTCTCACATCGCTTCAGCCAAAAGCTATCTATCCGGGACAGGCGGCAGTGCTCGGCCTTTCCGGGATGATCCCGGGAGAGTTCACGAGGAACGTGACCGGGACTCACGGATCGTTGACCTCGAGGGTCGAGGTCGAGCTCCATGTGATGATGGAAACCTATGTTCCCGAATGAGAGAGGAGAAACGGGTCCCTGACCATCCGGTTGATAGAACTCTATTCGATCAATCTCTGCTCCAGAAGCTGCTTCACTGCCCTTCTGAGGGTTTCGGACACTGTCGCTGTGGATATATTCAGCTCGCTTGCGATCTCCCTAACCCCTATCCCTTTGGGCTTGTCGAAGTAGCCGCCTTCGAGTGCAAGCCTCAGTATCTGCTCCTGTCTGGGAGTGAGCCCTTTTTCGTCACCGTTCAGAGGAACCAGCCTAACCAGGTCGAAATCGATGCCTCCGGACACGAGTATCTCCGAGAGCTCCCTGGCATTGGTCTTCTGGGGGGCGATCAGGTTCCATATGATCCTGCCCCCGTCCCTCCTGACGGACCTGAAGAAGCACCCGGATCGGAGTATCATCGAACTCAATGATCCCTCGGATTCCCCGAGGATCAGGATTATCTTTCCGTTCACAACCTCGCTGACGTTGAAGGATTCCAGCTGGTCGTTCCCGATAAGGGAGTTCAGAACCTTGATTGGAGGGATGTCTCCGAGCTCGATCTCGACAAGGTTCTGCACCTTTCCGTTCCGGTCCATGGATATATCCAAAAGGACGACGGGGACGGGTATCTTCGATGTGATGATCCCCCACCAGTTCCGGCTGTCAGGGACCGCTATCTCGAGCTCGTAGACCATGGTTCTCACGGATCCTTCGGATCAAAGCCTGAAGTCCTCTCCCTCTTCTTTTCTTACATGCCTGAAGAACTCGCAGTGTATGCAGTCCTTCATCTTCTCCGCCCAGTGGGGGATGGGTTTCCCGTCATGTACGGAACAGAGAGTCCCATTGACCCTCCAGCAGTATCTGCCTCCGTTCTTCCCGGCGTTCATCCCGTCCATTTCGACGGCCTTTTCGGTGGGGCATTCCTCTCCCTCCGATGAAGTCTTCGAACTTGGATTCTTGCGGCATTTGTTGAATTCCCAGCAGTTCTGCTTCATGAGAGGTGCCTCCAAGTAGGTTCTTTTTCTCCAATTCAAGGTCTTTGTATAATAAAATTGCGAGGTGCGTTTTACAATGTTAGGAATTTGTTGATGGTAATTCTTGTTTATCTTTCGTTCCCACCGTTTACGAATATTCATAAATAGAGGCGAAACGGGATTTTCTCCCATCGTGGGGAGAGAACCATGTCATATGCGCTCCGCTTTTCCGGTGGGCTCCGCTTTACAGCCGTTTTGATTGTCCTTTTAATATTCGGGCAGATAATTGTTATGATAACCCCGCTGGGTGACGATCCTGTGGAAGCACAGGAGGATGAGAGTGAATATCGGACCAGAGGTTGGAGTGAACCCCTACCAAAGTTTGATATCTATTTCATGATCGATTCCGACATGAACACTTATTCGCCATATTACGGGCAGAAATGGGCAAAACTTAGCCCCGGTGCAGAGGCGATCTACTGGATCATTATCTACAACATGGGCCCGTTGAACGATACGTTCCATGTAGAGTTGAGCGCCCCTCCGAGGGATGCCGGATGGAACTGGTATTTCATGGATATTGGAAAGTTATTCCTTGAGGTCGACCTGATCTCCCCACAGGTCCGGGATGAGATCGGCGGGATTACCTACAAGACCTTTCCAATAATGGTCCAGTGTCCTATTGATGCTACCAGAGATCCAAGAATTCCCATGACCGTCACAGCTGTCTCCGAGAGGGACCTTTTCGATCCTGGAATTGTTGCTCCGGTTGATTCCGATGAGCTGTTGATCATCACCGGCAATGTTGGCTATTTGCCGATCCGTCTCTGGGACCAGACATTGTTCCTGGTTGAACCGGGTGAATGGATCACATTACCTGTATCGGTAACAAACCTTGGAAACAAGGATGCATTCAACGTGACGCTTACCATCGATGAGAGTGAGTACTGGCGCTCGAGCTACAGGGATTTCGAGAGCATATATCAGAGAAAAGGCTACATTCTGGACTATGAATGGACCGAAACGACGGTGACGGTATGGCAGGGGCAGACCGTCAGATTGGATGTTAGGGTCAGGGTCCCGCCTGAGATCTTCGGTTCCGACGATGTGATGCAGTTCAGGATGTTCGGGAGGATCGAAGGATCGAATTACTGGATGACGTCAGATGTCGTCACCCTCATCGTTGAGAGATATGCGGAATTGAAGGTCGCGATCTTTGAAGGTGAATCATTCCCTGTTGAACCGGGCAAGGTCGAGAGGGTCCATCTTAATGTATTCAACACCTTCGAAAACCAAGATGTCCTCGAGGATGTTTTGCTTCTTGATCCCAAAGGGGTCCGACTCGAGGTTTTCAACGAGACCAACTCTTCATTCGAAAATATGGGAATTCGTGGATTCAGCACCGCGATCGTCCCCCTTGAATTCTATGTTGATGATCATTATCCATTCGGTTTGTTGGATCTCAAGCTGGTTATCCGGACCAGATATTATGGAAAGATTTTCCTCAATGTGACCCTCGATGTTCGGAAGAAGGCTGGCATCAAGCTTCTCCCCACGGACCCTCTTATCTCCGATGTGATCGATATGTCCCCCGGGAAGGAGAAGACGCTTGTTTTCGGGGTCCGCAATGAAGGAAATTGCGACGCCAAAGTAACGCTTGAACTGGTAAGGGACTATCTGGTCGAGAGTATGGCGTATCCGATAGTCCTGGACAGTGGATGGTTCTACTATGTTGATTGGCTCTCCCAGGTAAGGGAACCGTCGAATTTCATGTCATTGAAACCGGATGATATCCCGGTTCGAACAGAAGAGTTCTACAAGGATATCGGCTACACATTTCCTCAACAGTTGAACGGATATGACCTGCCTTTTTATATCGAACCTGGGGAGACCGTCTGGGTGGGACTGGGGGTAATTTGTCCCGGAGGTCTTGGTGGGGAATTGATCCCTCCTTATCCTGTGACCGCTATGGTGTTCTCGGAATTCGGAGAGGTCCTTGATAGATTCGACACGGTACTTGAGCCTAAATACCCGGACCTGATATTCGAGGATCTCATGGTCCTTACCAACGATAAGGGAGACCAGGTAATGGACCTGAATGAAGGTGACAAGGTATTCTTCCTCGTGAATGTTTCCAATATCGGTCAGGGCTTCTCGGACAGGGTAAAGGTCAGTGTCCGCGTGAATGACGATCTGGTCAAGGACCTATGGATAATACCTCTTCCACCTGGAGAAAAAACCTTGCTTTATGGAAATATCACCATCTCATATGGTATGAAGAAGATCGAACTCGTTCTTGACCCTGAAAATAACGTTCCAGAACTGGATGACCAGTTCATGGTGGGGAGCACCCCGGATGCCAATATCATCAGGGCACCACTTTATGTCGAAGGGGAAAAAGACGGAAATGGTGGGTTGTTCTTCGCACTGATGATCGTTTTGATCGTTTTATTACTGCTATCCACTTTTGGAGTACTCACTTTGTATTTCTGGATCCGGAAGGTTAGGAGCCTGAAGCAAGAAGGAAGATAGACAGGGAGAGGCAACCTTTTTGCTCCCTGTGAACAATTCCTACGGGACAGCTTATGGAGAGAGATGCGAGGTTCCTTGTCAGGTCGGTTGCCGAATACTACGATGCCAGGGCATCCGAGTATGATGTTTCCGCGGGTTTTTTAGATCCGATTTCGGAGCTTTCTAGAGATGAGATGAAAAGGGAGTTCCAGCCTCTATTCAACGGTCTGGATGTCCTCGAGATAGGGTGCGGCACAGGTTACTGGACAAAGGTTATCTCCGGGTCCGCAAGGTCAGTCCATGCAGTAGATATCAAAGCTTCCATGATCTCGATCGCCAGAAGGAAGCTGTCCGATATCCATAACGTTACCTTCCAAATAGCTGACGCTTATGACCTGGAAGAGGTTCCTGAAGGTTTCAACTCTGCATTCGCCTTCTGGTGGTGGTCGCATGTTCCCGTTTCCCTCCTGAACGACTTCATTTCTGTGTTACACGGCAAGCTTGTCAATGACGCTCTTGTATTGTTCGTAGATCAGCTTCCTTCCGCATACGAGGCGAAGAGAAGGAGAAGGGACTCTCTCGGTAACCATCTTGAGATAAGGGACATCAGCAACGGAAGGGATTTCCTTGTAGTCAAGAACTTTCCTAATGAGGGTGAGATCATCCGGGTTCTGGAACCTCTTGCCAGGGATATCGAATACCGGATCCACCAGGAACATCACAGCTGGAGCGTCAGTTACAGAGTGAAGAAATGATTTTATGGGGGAATACCCCTGCGGGTCGGGGGGACACGAAATGAGGATAGGAATAGTCGTTCACTCGCACACTGGAAACACTCTTTCGGTTGCGGAAAGGATCAAGGAGAAACTATCGAAGAAAGGGCATACGGTGAAGATCGACAAGGTCGTACCCAAGGGGGAAGTGAAACCTGGTGACAAGGACGTCGAGTTCGAATCGAAGCCCGATGTCAGGAAATACGACGCCATCGTGTTCGGGGCGCCGGTCAATGCTTTCTCCCTATCCGTCCCGATGAAGTTCTACATGAAGGAGCTTCCTTCCCTGGAGGGCAAGCAGGTCGCACTGCTCACCACCAAGGGACTGAGGTTCAAATGGACGGGGGGCAACCGAACGATCAAAACGATGAAGAAGATCAGCGAATCCAAGGGAGCGAAGGTCAAGGGATCGGGGATCGTAGTTTGGTCAGGGGAAAAGGATCGGGATAAGAGGATCGATGAGGTCGTGGACCATATAAGCCGTCTTTTCTCAAAATAGTGAAGATCGATATTCCAAGACCGCTAAAGAGGTGAAGAGATAAGTCATGAAAGCGATTCCCACTTTGGACGGGAATGGCAAAGTTGAGAGGAGATGATTTGAACAGCAATCATTCAAACGGAGAAAGATTCATACTCATTGGACCTTATATTTATCTTATTCTTACTAATATTCTATTCCTCCCAATGCTATTAGCAGTTGCTATTGTATCACTTTTTTACTTATCATTTTCAGCATGTGTGATTGGGATCATATTACCCATTTTTCTATATGGATTGATTAATTATTTACAATTACATTACTTTGGGAAGAATATACCCACTGATATAAGAATATCTCAATCAAAGATTGAAATAAAATATTTATCACCTTTTAAAAAGAACAGAACCATTTTAAAGAAGAACTTACAAGTAATCGAATTTGGTAGAGAAATGAGGTCAATAATATCTAGATATATGATAGCTTTTATCACCTACAGAGGGATCTACTATGCATATTATATCCCAAATAAGGTTAGAAAATCCATCGAAAGAAAATGGTCCGATGTTGAAACTGTACATTCAGTTAGTTCTTTGTGGATTTTTTCTACTTACATACATGATAAATACCGTCATAGAGTAGGAAAACGACAAAATAAAAATACGAAACACAAGGGAAAAAATGAGAAAAAAAATAAACCACACCTAAAAAATATAATAGTATCGATAATCGCTGTGTTTTGTCTCATTGGACTTACAATAATAGCTATTATTCACTTTGGAGGTAGTGGAATACCTTCCATTTCGTGGGGATCAATAATGATCTTTGGGTGTGCGGTTTCTATCCTTATAATTGGAATCTCAATACCATTGATCATTCATTTATTGCATGGGAGTACTAGGCAAAAGAATTGAACATGATTCAGAATACCCCCGTAAAAGGGAAAAAGTGATCATATGAAAGAGCAGAAAAATACAATATATTTTGCCACAAGGAAAGAATGGAGGAGGTGGCTTGATGATAATTTTGATAAGAAAGAAGAGATCTGGCTCATCTTTCCTCATAAATCCTCTGGAAGAAAAAGGCTCAGTTATAACGATGCGGTTGAGGAGGCACTATGTTTTGGTTGGATAGATAGTATCGTGAAAAGATTTGATGATCAAAGTTCAATGCAGAGGTTCACTCCGAGACGAAAAGGAAGTACATACTCACAGCCTAATAAAGAAAGATTGAGATGGCTCTTGAAAAGAGATCTGATCCATCCTTCTTTGTTGGAAACAATAAATGAGATTATTAATGAGGAATTCAAATTTCCAAAGGACATAATAGATTCCATAAGGGAAGATGAGATCGCTTGGAAGAATTTTCAGAACTTTTCTGAGAGTTACAAACGACTTAAGATCGCATATGTTAATGATGCTCGAAAGCGACCAGAGGAATTCAATAAAAGATTAAAGAATCTTATTAAGAAGACTAGGGAGAATAAACAATTTGGTTTTGGTGGAATTGAAAAATATTTCAAAGAATAATATTAATTAATATAAATTGACTAGAATAAAAAAAAATCATTGCCAGATTCCCCCCGAAGATGGCATGTTGTTTCGATATGTTTTTAGAATGCTCAAGGGTTTTTTCGCGAACCAGGAGGGGGTCTTTCCAAACTTGTTGAGAAAATGGCAGATCTTCTGAACATAAGTAAAATGATTTGCATTTTCTGGTATGCGCACAAAGTCGGAAAGAAAAATGCTCTGAATTTACCCCTGGCATAGTGAAAAAATCATTCCATTTTTCGGGGGTCCCCCCTTTAGTAAAAATCTTTCTTTGTGATAAGCAGCATTATCATATTCATCCGCATTAGGTAGAGTGATTGCTCAGTATCATAATCGTAATCTCC
>JBLIRH010000068.1:0-12125 GCA_049472215.1 Thermoplasmatota archaeon
ATGCCATCTGGGAACTGATACACGATACGAGCAGGGAGCCCTGCCCGCTTCCGATGTTCTACGAGGACCTCGACGCAACTTTCGAGGACACGGACCACAACGGCCTCTATGATACACGCTACTGGGGGGACAACGACGGTCCCGAGATCTGGGTCAGCAACTGGTTCATGCCTTTGAAAACGATCCCTTCTTCAAACCTCGATCCGTGGGGGACCGGGGCCACCGGAGGGCTTCTCGGCCGCTATTACAATGACACCTCCAAATTGGATTTCGTCGGTCAGAGGGTTGACCCCCTCATGGACCTGAACCTCAACCAGTCCTTCCTCCCGACGGGAGTCGATGCCGAAAGGTTCTCCGCGGAATGGACCGGGAAGATCATTGCCAACGAGACCGGGCCGGTGGAGTTCACGCTCGAGGTTGCCGGAGGGGCAAGACTATACGTTGGAGGAGTCCTGCTTATCGACCATTACGGCGGCTCAACCAACGGGGTCAATACTTACAAAGCAGCGAGGCAGCTGACCAAAGGGTCCAACGATATCAAGGTCGAATTCTACAAGTGGGACGGCGGATACCGGAAGAACGGGAGCCTGTTCGTCGGGTGGGATTCTCCCTGGGTCGAGGTCCTGAACTTCAATGACTATTTTGATAAGACACATCTCTACCACACCGGAAGGCTCGGCCAGCCGGAAAAAGGACTCCTTTTCATGGACTATCCCTATGGCTACAAGTGCAATATGCTGGAACCCATCAGGGACATGCACCTCTATCCCCTGTACGGGGAGAACCTTGTGGTGGGGGGCGGAAAGAACTCCACCAGTTCATGGGAGTTCCTTGATGTCTACGAGCCTGGATACGAGCTCCTTTCCATCTGGTCCCATGCCTGCGGCAAGTACCATCAATTCCAGGTGCCAGAGGAATCCGGATATCCTACGACGAATCTTTACTACCATGAGATCAGGGGCATGAACGGCGCCACCATAACCCTGATATGGGGATGCCACGCCGCCGATTTCGGGGATACCGGATATGTCTGGACATCGGACATCGACCAGAACGTGGCGATCAACCATGCCTTCAATACCAAGTACGGCCTTGTTTCGTCGGGCTGCACCCGTTCATACGGAACCACTTACAGGGAAACCTACCACTGCCTGAAGAACAGGTCGACGGTCGCTGACGGATATCTCGCCTACAAGGACTACTCGTACAACTACTCGTTGAGGTATCAGACGAATCCCGACAATATCGATAGATGGATTGACGATGAAGCTCTCTTCGGGGATCCCTTCGTCACATCGGACCATATCCCGGGAGACCTCAAGGTCACCATTAACGACGGAAGGAAGTTCGTGAACGATACCAGTGTTACGCTCCATCTCTATTCCAACAACCCGGGAGAGATGAGCCTCCGGGACGATAACGGCGAATGGACCGACTGGATGCCCTATGCTGCCGAGGCCGCATGGGACCTGAACGTTTCGGCAGGGTACGGCAAGGTCCATTTCAGGATGAGGAACGTTTTTGGGGAGGGCTGGACTGAGGCATCTGCGGCAGTCGGATTCGACATAACCCCCCCGACGATCACCACCCTGACGATAAATGACGGCGGTTCCCTAACGAACAGCACCTCGGCGGTCCTCAAAATACGGGCCGAGGACGACCTCTCGGGCCCCGAGAGCCTCAGGACAAGCGTTGACGGATCATCCTGGTCGGAGTGGTTCCCGTTCTCGACAACCGTACCTTTTTCCCTGGATGGACCGGACGGCCCGAAGACAGTATATGTGCAGGTCCGGGACGTTGCCGGTCACTTCAGTTCAGTGATCTCCTCATCGATCGTCCTTGACACCACGCCTCCCGTCACCCTCATGGAACTGGAAGGAGAAGAGGGGAGCAGCGGGTGGTACACCAGCGGGATCGTGATCACCCTTTCCTGCTCCGACCCGGATGTTGACAGGACTGTCTTCGTCAAGGACTGGGACCAGGAGCAGGAGTACACCTCGCCGATACACTTCCTTGAAAACGGAGAGCACGTGCTGGTCTTCTGGTCCGAGGACACCGCCGGCAATCGTGAGGTCCAGACCACTCTAGGGATCAGGATCGACAGGGAGCTGCCGAACGGATGGCACCTAGTCATCAATGAGGATGAGGATTACACGACGTCAAGGGATGTGGTGCTGAGCATCGAGGCATATGACACCATCTCCGGATGCTCGGAGATCAGGATCCGCTCCGATGGTGCCAACTGGGGCCAGTGGCAGGATTTCGATAATTCCATCCCGTACCATCTCGGGGGACAGGAAGGCCAGGTCCTCGTTGAAATAATGGTAAGGGATACTGCCGGGAACGAGGATGACGCCATCCTGTCCGACACCATCATATTGGACATGACCTCTCCCGGGTTCCTCGGTTCCTATCCGCTCCCGGACCAGACGGACGTCCCGCTGGATGCCTGGATCGTCGTCAATTTCACCGAGGAGGTCCTACTCGACCCATTGGACGGGGAACCGATCGCCGTCCTGAACAGCAGAGGGGCCAGGGTCTTCGGCACGGTGGACTTCTGGAACCTATCCACCATGGCGAGCTTCAAGCCGGCAGGCCCCCTCGATCCCTTCGAGGAATACCAGGTCGTCATCAATGATAAGATAGTTGATCGCGCTGGCAACCCCATCATCACAGGTCAATCTTTCAATATCACGACAGTGGGGGTCCCGCCTCCAGGGGTGGAGGATGTGTTCATTTACCGGCTGGATATGAACGCTACCATCTCCTGGTCAGAGCCTCCGAACGAGGAGGGCATTCCAATAGAAGGATACAGGGTCTACCGGAGGGAAGGGAACACTATCTTGATCATTTTCGAGGGGGGCCCGGAGGAGAACTCATGCCTGGACAGTTCCCTGGATTACGGGAACACCTACCATTACTCCGTCGCCGCCTTCAACAGTTACGGCGAATCCCCCAGGAGTCCGGAGTTCATGCTCGTGACCCCCGACCCCCCTGAGGAATGGCCCCCAGATGACGAACTCCCCGATGATGACGATGAGGAGCCCGTCATCGATGATGATGATGTGAAGGACAAGGGGGCCCCCGTTGTGCTGTGGACCGTACTTGTTATCCTCATCATCCTCGTTCTGCTGGCCGGGATCGGAGGGTACATATACCTAACGGGGAAGAGGTCTCTTGAGGAACTGTACGAACCCGAATGATAAGGAACATCGTTACCGGGTGCTGTTGACAGGCCTTCCATCGATATCTACTTAAAACCTGTTCCGTATGGTCGCCCCTTGGCAGCTTATCATCCGACCCGTTGAGAGATCGGAATTCGCTATATGTGGATCATGGGGGATCGATAGTTTGGAAGAACATAGGTCATTTTGGAAGAGGAAAGAGATCGTCATTGGTGCGGTGATCGCCATAGTGGCCCTTTTGATATTTCCGACCATCGTTATAGTGATCATCCTTCAGGATGGGGACAGTGGGGACGGGGAGGTATTGGACCTGAGCAGATACATCTGGGAATCCATGGATGGGCCGCCGGGGGGCGGCTTTACCACATTCGCACAGAATCCTTACCATCCCGATGAACTGTATGCCGGTGTTCCCCTCGGGCTGTATCTTTCCAGGGACCGCGGGATGAATTTCGTCAAGGTCGGGGATCCCGCTATCAGGAACGTTACCGATATCCATTTCACCGAAGATATGGCGGTCATAGTTGCTGACCAACTCTATTCTTACGAATACTCCACCGGGGCCTCGCAGGCTGTTTACGACAGACCTCTTAGGATCTTCACCTCGGGAAATGATGTTTATCTGGTGGACCTGGTCCCTCATCAGGATAAGTTCGAGGCTTCGTTCCACAAGGTTGTATTTTCTTCTCCGACCTATGTCCCGGTCCTGGATGGTTCAACCCTGATAACCACTCAACAGATAGACATGGATGCTGATTTCTCTCTTCTGGAGTCGGAGTTCTTCATTACAGCACTGTTCGCCGTCGAGGATGATATCCTGATCTCCATCGGAGTGATAAACCTCGGGAGCGGGTTCGTCTATGACATACATGACACATTCCTGGTGAACGAACAGACCGGTCAGCTCGAGGAGATCACTCCACCGCATATAGATGGATTCACGACCGCAACGATCGAGCAGGACCCCGAGAACGAGAGACATCTGCTTGTAGGTGCGAGGAGCAAGAAGGCAAATGATGATTTCAGCATTCGGACCTTGGACAAGCTCGTTTTCGAATCCTTTGATGGTGGCAGGACATGGGTCCAGTTCACCTCGGACACGAACCACTCCCATTCCGTTGTGAAAGATATCAATTTCGGGCCCGACGGAATATATTTCGGCAGGGTCGGGGACCATATCCTGAAGGTAGACCCATCCGACCATGAGACGATCCAGGAGATCGATATGACGCATCTGGAAGATGGTAAGGTCTTCTGGGCCGAATGGATAGAGTTCGACCTCGAGGACCCTAAAACTGTCTACGCAGGCCTGGACCTCGAGTTCGGGGCAACCGGTTTCCTCCGTTCCACGGACTCGATGTCGACATGGGAGATCGCCGGTAAGGGAGTCCCTTCTTCCAGTCCCTCGATTGTCATCATCCACCCGTTTGACGGGAGCATCATCGCGACAGCAGGAAATATCGCGCATTTTCCTCACATCACCAGGGATGGCGGAGAGAACTGGGAGCTCCTCACCCCCAAGACCACCTTAGGAGATGAGATCATATTCGATCCGCACGATCCCGATCACATGATCCTCGTGAACGAAGGGGCCCTGTTGTTCGAATCATGGGACATGGGCAGGACATGGGATAGGTCTGCTGAGGAGTTCACCGGGACCAGGGTGTTCGATATCGAAACCACGGAGGAGGGAACGAGTTCGGTTTACGCATCATGTCATGGAACCGGGATCTCGAGAATGAAGCCGCTTGACCTTATAGACACTTACGTCAGGGATAATGAGACATACAACGAATGGAAGCACCTTCTCAACTGTCCGGATTATGTATATGATATCGAGATCGATCCCGATAACAGCGAGATCATCTACGCAACATATTCACCCAAGATCTTCGAGAACCATTCCTCCATATGGAAATACGACAGTTCTCAGGACGAACTGAGGGGGTGGTCCGAGATCCTGAAGGTCCCGAATTCGGCGGGAGCTACCTCGATAGCCATCGATCCGAGCGATCCGGACAGGATGTATGCCGGGATCACCGGAGAGCCCGGCAGGATCTACATGTCCGATGACCGAGGAGATGAATGGGAACTCCTGGCAGATCAATTGACGTTCTCGACCATCCATGAGATGGCCGTCGATCCGACAGATGACAGCATCGTCTTCGCCGCGCCATGGGGAGGGGGTCTCTGGAAAAGTTCCGATTCGGCTGCCACATGGGAACTATTGGATACACCAACGACCTCGATATCATCGATCGTGATGGATGAAGGTTCGGACCATATGTTCATCGGCGACCGGACGAGACCGGCGGTCTACGAGACCGATGACGGAGGGAAGACCTGGCACAAGGTAGTGGAATTCGACATCGATCTGTATTACAGGGTAAGTGCCATGGCCCTTCACCAGGGACAGTTATACGTTTCATTGTTCAACATCGAGGACAATCAGATATCCGTTTACAATGCCGGGCCGATGTCAGGCACGACGTTCAGGATGGAAGAGGTCGGCCCTGTGGAACTGGCAGGTGAAATGAAAAGGGCTGTCATCGGTTTCGCAACAAATGGGGAAGAGCTCTACGCGGTCAGCCATATCAGGGGTGTATACGAACTTCAGGGAGACATGTGGACCGATATCTCGGCAGGCCTCCCCGATATGGGCTTCAACGGAATAAACGTTGATGAGGATATGATCTACCTTGCCGGAGGATGCGATGTCGGCCTGATCGAACTTTCCCGTCTCAGAGACCCGAACATCGTGAACAACATCTACACAAGCAGCAACGGAGGAGCCACATGGACCCCAATGCTTGATGATGATCCCTTCAAGGCCCCTATAAAGAAAGTGGCCCCCCTTGATAACGGCCGTCTCATCGCTGGAACGAACAGCGGTGTCTACATATCCGCTGATTCGGGCGCCAGTTGGACCCCCCAAAACAACGGACTTGATTTCCAAGGCATCGGTTCGATGTCGTGGTCTTCCGACACCCTCTATGCCGGAACACTGGGGGGCGGGGTCTTCAAAGGGGAAATTGAGGATGACGATACGATATCGTGGGCGACATCGGAGGGTCCCTTTCCCCACATATTCAACATTCAGATCAAGGTCGATCCCGGTAACTCGGATACGGTATATGCCACGGCTTTCCCGGGCGGGGTCTTCAAGTCCATCGACAGGGGTCTTACCTGGAACGAATGCAATTTCGCACTGCCCAGTTTCGAGGTCACCGATCCGCTCACGCAGGGATACTATTCGCTGGAGATCGACCCAGAGAACCCGGAGAAGCTCTTTCTGGGCATCTACAACCACGGCGTATACGTATCGAGGGATGGGGCAGCCACCTGGTATCCGATGTACGCCATCTACAGGACCGACCCGGTCCTAAAGGACCTCGGGGTAAGGCGTGTAAAGTTCGATCCATCGAATAACCGCGGATTGTATATGGTGTCGGACCAGGGCGTATTCAGGTCAACGGATTCCGGGGAGTCATGGACGACGATGAACAACGGTCTGACGACCCTGGATATTTTATCGATCGATATCACCGAGAGCGGGACCGTCTTCGTGGGGACGAATGGTTATGGGGTCTACAAGTTCAATGGAACAAGGGAAAGATGGGTTCACCTTGGGAGGCCCATTGGTACAGGTCAATGGGCCGCTTGGGAAAGGAGGCTCTATCAATATACAGCACTGCTGTTCGATCCGGATATCGAGGGAAGGGTGTATCTCGGCCAATTTCCAGGTGGGTTCTTCATCAGCGAGGATAACGGCGAGACTTGGGAATGTTCGAGCAGCGGGCTTGGAAATGACGGCATCTTCTCCCTGACCATGCATCCCGGGAACCAAGATGTTCTCTTTGCGGGCACCTACAACGGTGTCTGGAGGTCGGAGAACAGAGGGCGGACATGGTCCGATACATCAAGAGGAATGCCGACGGAGCAGTGGCCTTTCTGTGTCGTTATAGATGACGAGGAGCCGAACATCATGTACACGGCAACCAAGAACGGTCAGAACAAGGGTTTCATGGAAAGGAATACCTTTGGCGGGGTCGTCATGAGGTCGATCGACGGAGGCATGACATGGGAAAAGATAATGAACGGGCTCGTGGACCTTTCCGAGTACTATCAGATCATAATCCATCCCGAGGACCATGACATCCTCTTTCTCAGCTCCTCGTACGGTGTTTTCATCAGCCTTGACGGCGGCGACTCCTGGGATCCCTTCAACAACGGAATGCCCGAGAAATATTTTTACGTCAGGGACAACGTTGCACAGAACCTGAAGATCACCCCGGACATGAGATATCTGGTCATGGCGATTACGGGTTTTGGAGTATGGAGGGTTGACATCTCCGATATCGCTGGTTCATAGGTCCCGTATGTCAACGTAGAGCTTGTCAAGCATGTCCGGCGTATGCGACAGAAGGCAGTATCTCAGCTTTGGTGAGAATGTTTTGGGGACCTTTTTTCTAAGGCGGTCTATGGTCCCGCTCAGGGGCGGATCTATGATGTAGAGGTAATCGTAGCCGTCCTCGAGCGCCCTGTTGTTCACATTCAAAATTAGATCTACCGCATCTTCAGGCGTCTTCGAATACAGGTCGTAGACGTACAGCCCCCTCAGGACCTCCCCTGTTGCCGGAAGATGAGGATGCCTCATCCTGCTCATGGGCCAGAGGGACATTGCCTTCCTGTAGAATTCGAACTTTCCCGGTATGCCCTCCACCCTTTCCTCGAGTATGCCTTTGTTTGACCATGTGGAGCATCCTGCCCCTTCGCTCCGGAAACTTGCCTGATGGCCGGCAAGGCTTCCTCCCTTGAACGGGTCCGAATACAGGTCATATGGGCCGTTCACCTCGAAGCATTCCCTGTGGACGTCTTCAGGGGCCGCTTCCCGGACCCTGCCCTCGACCTTGAACTTCCTGTAGACGGGCCATACCAGAAGGTCATAGCCTCCGACCTCCACCCCTCTCACCAGGGAGCCCAGGGCCCGCATCGCCCGGTTGTCGTTGATGCAGTAGAGGTAGTGGTATTCCGCGCCTTTCTCAAGGGCCCAGTCCTTTGCGGTCCACCCCAGCTTCTGGCCGATCCCCTGCCTCCTGTATTTCGGGTGGACCCTGAGGTCGAAGAAGAAGGCCCCTTTCAGCGGCCTCCCCATCAGGTCCATCTCCTTCAGGGCAACTGCTACGACGCCGACCATCTTCTTTTGCTTCCTTGCGACCAGGACCTGCCACTGGTCGAAGTGCTCCGCCCTCTTGTGGAATGTGTCCCTCACGAAGCTCAAACGGTAGGCATCGCCCTGAGGGCAAAGGGCCTCGAGTTCGAGGCACTTGCCGCTCATCTCCTTGTCGTAGGGTTCGATCTCCACATCAGCCCCCCTTTTCAATATGCCCTGCTATGAACCTGTATGCAAAGGACCGGTCCTCCCTCATCAGACGCTTCTCCAGCTCGGGCTCCCTCACCAGCGTTCCCTTGAGCCTTTCAGGCACTTTCTGGTCGGACAGGAACAGCCTGATGCAGAACCTTCCGCCCGGGGCCGAGGACCGGACGACCGCGTCGAGGAGCCTCTCGAATCCCTTCTGGTCAAGGAAGGAGGGTACATCGGAGAGAGAGAAACGATCGAAGGACCCCTCATCCACTGTCTCCATATGGTCGATTATATCCCCGGTCCTTATCTCCATCCTGTCAAGCTTTTCCCTGATGGTCCGGAAATGATCCTTGTTGAGATAAGGGGGGAGGTCATGCTCGCTCAACCTGGCGCGAAAGACAAGGGACATCATGAAGGAGTCCCTTGCGAGCTGGGTCTTGAGGTATGCCATCATGCCCTCGAATACGTACTCTCCGAGGCTCATCTCCTTCGAGACGAACTCGTAGAAACCGGGGTCCCCGAAGAAGGTCTGGGAGAAACCAGCGGAGCAGAGGAACCTGAAGGTGAGCCTCCACCACCGCCTGTCCCATTTCCTCTCGACGAACTCGGCCTGCTCCTCGATGTTGTCGAAGGAGAACAACCTCTTCAGTACCCTGCCTCTGAGGATCTTCGAGATCAGGGCAAGCTTTCTGAAGTGATGCTCCCACCTTCCCTGATAGATGACCCCTTTTGCCAGGATGCTCCTGTTCCCGTCCCAGAAATCCCTGGTTGCGTCGGGGAGCTTCTTCCTGAGCTTCTCGTAGGCGTTGATCCTCCGGCTGCTCTCGGTGAGCCCGAGGAAGGAGACGTACTCTTCGTAGGTGAGCTCCTTCATGGCAGCCATCTTAAGGCGGAGGAGATGGTTCTGGACAGGATTGAGGTCCATCGAGATGATCTTCCGGGGGCCCTCCGGAAGGAGGTCCATGGGCCTGTCCCCGCTTCCGGTGATGCAGAGAACGGTGTCATCGGGTCCGATATTCAGGGAGGTCCACTCGCTCCGCCAATCCTCGTTGCATGATGCGTAGTTGAGCGTCCTCATGAAGCTCTTCATTCCCATTCAATGACCTCTTCCATATTCAATTCAGGCCCAGTCGGCCCCCTAGTCATGAAGTAAATGAACTGGGTAAGATATCTAATGTTCGCCGGCCCCCTCCAGCTCCGAATAATTTTTTATCAAAGCAGGATATTGATACGGGCGGTCAGGAGGCCTCTCCATTGGATCCGGAAAGGAAATTGAAGGTCCGCACCGGGAACGATCCGGGCGATCTCGAGAAACTGACGGAGCTTCATAAGGCCATATACACCGCTGAATACGACCTGGATGGGACCTATGTCGAGGAGATGTCGGAGCAGTTCAGGGAGTTTTTCCAAAGAAGCGATCCCCGGGAACGCCTGTGGATCGTGGAAAAGGATGGGAAGGTCCTCGGATCGATGGCGGCCTTGAGATGGTCCGATGACACGGCGGTCCTCAGGTGGCTCTTGATCCATCCAGACCTTCGAGGTCGAGGTCTCGGCAAAAGATTAATGAAAGAGGCCATCGGATTTTCCCGGGAAGTCGGATACAGAAAAGCATTCCTCTGGACCCTTGACATCCTGAAAGCGGCCGCCTCGATCTATCGCTCGCTTGGGTTCGAACTCGCTGAGGAGGAGTACCGGAATAAATGGGGCCACGTCTTCAAGCACCAGAGGTATGAACTGTGGTTCGGGTCATAAAAGAACATCCAAACCTCGATGTATTCCATCTATTCACAAACATGTTCCAGTCATGACGAAAGATTTATGTGATTGAAAGCAATCACATGTCATGACAAAAATGGTGTCCGTCCAGATCAGGTTCCCGGCGGATGAGCTGAGAAGGATCGACAGTTATGTGGAAAAGGGAGAATATTCTTCAAGATCGGATTTCATCCGTGATGCGGTCAGGAAGATGGAGATGATAAGAGCAATGGAACGGATGCGCAGGATCCTGGACGAGAGCAATATCACTTTCGAAGACCTCCTCGAGGGAGGCAATGAAATAAGATCTTCACTTCTCAAGGAGATGTTCGGTGTTGAGTAGTGAAATTTTTACTTGATTTTCAATATGGTTTATCAAGGGATAGGAAGGGTCTTTGAGAACTGGATCAGTAACGCTTTGGAATATCATTTGTCATCCTTGGCTTTCTTGATGTTCTTGCCCCGGAGGACCTTGTCAGCCAGGGGTCTGATGTCATCGGGGAGCACCTTCTTTCCCGTTCTTTTCTCCCAATCTTCCAGAAATCTGACAGTACTCTGGGCCTTGGTCTGGTCACTCATACCTTTTGAACCGAGCCAGAAAAGGACCGTAGCAAATAAGGGTACGATGAATATTATCGCCAATTCCCATTCGAGAGGATACCTCGTTAATTCCAGGACGATGATCCCTGCGATCTCTACAAGGATACCGGCCGTGAAGGCAAAGAGTAGGAGCAGAATGATACCCAGGTCCGATCTCTTAGACCACTTCCTGAATTCCTGAAGGCTGCCCTTGATGATAGGGTTCCTGCCTCTGGCAATCAGGACGTGCGAGGGGGGCTCGAATTTGGACGGGAGGATATCCCTGTTCAGCCTGACCTCGTCCGCCAGTGCATCCCTCAGTGTTCTTCTGTGGTCATCGATAGTGAACAGAGAGAATTTAGCGATACAATAGATCAAAACACCAAGGAAGATGACTGATGTGACCGCGATGGTCACTATCATCCAGACGATGTTCAGCATGTCCACGGCGAAGATTATGGAAAGCAGAAACAGGTATGTCGTCAGCAGCACCGCGTTCCTGACCCTTTTTCCATCATAATGTCTAACGATCCTGACAGCCTTTTTCAGATCGCTCTTTTCGGAGATCTCGGACATGTTCTTGACGATCTCCCTCGAGAAGGGACGATCATCCGTAAGTTCGCTCGTGTCCACATTGTAATCCAGCTTCCTCAAAGTTTGGAGGGCCTTCTTCCTCTCCCTGATATCGGCAAGTTCGATCTGATCCCTGAGGTCCCTGGCCTTCTGAAGGCCCTTGCTACGACGGTCCTGTTTCAACATGACATATGTTAGAGGTATGAAACCCAGCGCAAGGGATATTATCCCTGAGATCCCAAGAAAATTATTGAGTCCGACGTCCTCTTCGAGGAGGGCCAGCACTATGAACCCGTATACTATCATTACCATGGATATCGCGGGAACGATAATTCCGAACAGGTCCTTTTTCGTCACCTTCTTCTTGTTCTTCTCATCCCGTTCGAGCTCCTTTATCAGCTCGAACTCCTTTTTCGATGGGACCGGGATCGGGGAATATCTTCTTTCGAGAGCGCGCGGGCCCCTACGGAGAAATTCCTTGAACGTATCGAACCCGTCCGGGTCTTCATCCTTGACCTTGTATGACCACCCGATGTATGCCCTTTTGCCATCCTTGCGGACCACGACGATCCCATCGAAACGGTTCGGTTGGAGCTTGTATCGGTCCAGAACGAATGTCGAACCGGAGAATACGGGGTATAGGACCCTTATATCGGAATATTGCGTAT
>JBLIRH010000007.1:0-62965 GCA_049472215.1 Thermoplasmatota archaeon
TGCCAAGAATGCTGATCGTTTCAGGACCTATCACGTTCCTTCTTCCATTTCTCGAATTCTCTGAACTCCTTTCTAAATTTCAGATACCTCTTCTGGAACTCATCCCACTCCTTCTCATGCTTTATCCTAACTATGTTGAATTCTGCGAGATCCTTCATCAGAAGAGCTCTCTTTTCCTGGACGTGGGCCAGTTCCGGGTCCTTTTTCGAGAGGTCCGAAAGAAGCTCCTGGATCATGTTCTCCTGATCCTCGGTGATCTTCCTGAGCTCCTCGTTCTCATTCTCGAGCTCAAGTATGCGATTGTCCCTGAACTCGAGCTCCTTCTTCTTGAAAAGGTCCATCTGTCTTCCCTTCTCGTTATTTTCGAAGCATCTATTATATCAGTTTGAATTTCTTGGCGTAATTGTCCCCGGGTTTCATATATTCCAGGTTCTGCATCTTCAGATGAAGCAGTGCATAGTTCGGATCCTCCGGGGTCGACCAGTATTCCGAAAAGTAGCTCGTGCTCATGGCGACGTCGCTCCTTATCTTCTGGTCCTTCACCACCTCCATCTTCCCGTCGATCCGGAGATATCCGTTCCCCTTTTCGTCCTTCACATCGATGCACAGCTCGACGTTGTCGTTCTCCGAAAGCTGCTTCATCTTCGCGTCGTTGGTCCCCGTCAGTATGAAATGCTCGGACCCGAACCTGACCATCGTCAACGGCCGTACCCTGGGGACATCACCATCTATGGTCGCAAGTTTTACGATCTGCATATCCTTGATCATTCCAAGGATGCTTTCGACATCGATATCTTCTTCTTCCATTCCATCACCTCTCATAAAGATATTATCTCATTCTTCCCAATCGAGGATCCTTTTATTTCCCTCGAGTTCCCTGATATGTGTAACGTCCTGGGAGACCTCGAGCGTCCCGAGGAACGTTCCCTCTCTGTTCCTGACGGCGAAGTATCGGATATGGATGAACTTGCCGTGAAGCTGTATCCAGAATTCGGCCGCATCCTTGTTCCCTGCCCTGAACTCTTCCAAAATCTTCTCGACCACATGGACGCTCTTGGGGGGATGACAGTTCTTGACCTCCCTTCCTATGACGGCAGGGCTCCTTGGAAAGATCCTTTCATCCGTAGCGGAATAATATGCGACCTTGTTCTCGGCGTTCACGAAGGAGATGTCGATCGGGAGCGTTCTCAGCATGCAATTCAATTGCTCTAGGGTGAGATATCCCTCATCAAGTCTGAGCCTGCCACCGGGATCTGATGCACCTACTTCTTTCCCTTCGGAGGTCCCTGGACCGAAACCCTCGTCGGGTTTGATCCATGCATATCCAATTTCCTCCTCCCCCCTTCTGACCTTCTTCCATTCCTCCTCGTTCAGTTTCTCCAGGCTCATGGGGAAGAGGACCTTCTCCTCCTTGTAGATCATATCCTTCATGGTCCTGCTCATTTTCTCCAGATGCTCGGAAAGTGGCTCGAACTCCTTCATCTCCAGCTTGAGCTTCGCTTCTTTTATCATCGCCCTGATATCATCATGGAGAGCCCACATTACCTGGCTCGGACCGGTGACCTCATGCTTTTCTAGTAGAGGGAAAAGCTGGTTCTCCTTCCGAAGGTAGTGGAGGTCCAGCTTTGAGATGCTATCGAGGAGTCTTCCTATCTCCTGCTTCCCCTCCTCGAAGGTTTTAGATCCTCCCTTGATATCCCTCACAGTCCCGGAAAGGGCTGCCAGCAATCCGTCCAGGACCTCGTTCTCCTTCATGAAAGTGTGGACGGGATGGCCGGGAGGGACGCCGATCTCCTCCTTCTTGTCCAGTGAATCCTTGAAGACCTGAACGTGAACGTCGCACAGCTTTTTGATCTCCTCCTGAGGCAGACCCTCGTCGATGAGCTCCTGCTCCATCCTTGCTATCTCGGTTGAATCCACATCTCTTGCAAGGTTCAGGAACCTTCCTTTGACCTCCTCGACGGTCTTTCCGGAGTGAAGGTCCTTGATGATCGATTTAAGCTGCTCGATGTTCTCATCGGATGTCTGGTCTGCTTCGGACCTCGTTCCTTCTATCCTCTTCCCGGTTACCCTCTCGATCTCCCCGATCAATGCTCCGATGAGGTCATGAAGTTCCACTCCTCCCATCTGGGAGACCATTTCGAGTGTTGCGATCTTCCCCATCTGTTTTCGCATTTCAGGGTCTTGGAGCTTGGTAAAGACCGGTGAGATCCTCGGTAGATATCCCAAAAGAAATGGATAATCATCGATCAGGTCGCCTATCAGGGTACTGCCATCGAGTTTCAATTTCGTTCCCCCTATAACAGAATGTCCATATTCGGACTTAATCCTTCGGTTCACCTTGCGTGGTCCATCATGGTTTCCATCATGAAATCACATATTCATGTGGAAACTCCATTGCTTATGTAGGGGAAAGATGATTATACATGGTATAATAAAGATACCATGGAGGGGTTGATATCATGGCCAAACCGTTCAGAGCAAAGGTAGAAGACCTGGTGGAATACCAGGATGGGGCTGTAGTGAGCAGAGCATTGATCACCAAGAAGGAGGGGACGGTCACGGTCTTCTCATTCGATAAGGACCAGGGACTTTCCGAACATACGGCTCCATTCGATGCAATGGTCCAGGTCACGGATGGAAAGGCATTGATAACCATCTCAGGAGAGGAATATATCCTCGAAAAAGGGGAGATGATAATAATGCCGGCAAACGAGCCCCACGGACTAAAAGCTCTATCCCCCTTCAAGATGCTCCTAACAATGATAAGGGCGTGAACCCATACCAATTATCCGGTCGTGGAAATATGGAAAAGACGAAAGTGGGGGCTGATGAGGACCTGCAAGGGGAATATGATGTCATAGTCATAGGCGGAGGTCCTTCGGGAATAACCGCTGCCATCAGGTGCAGGAACCATCATCTGTCGGTCCTGCTGGTAGAGGGAAGGAAACTTGGAGGCCAGCTAAACCAGCTATATCCTACCAAATATATCCTGGATTACTCTTCTTACCCCGAGATCAGGGCAGGATACCTGGCGGACCTAATGATACACCATGCGAGGTACAAGGAGGTCCCCATGGTGGAGGACACGACGGTCGAATCCATCGAGAGATCGGGAAAGATGTTCAGGTTGAGGACATCGAAGAGGGACTTCGAAACGAAAGCTGTCATCCTGGCCATCGGAATGGGTCTCTTCGAACCGATGAAACTGGGGGTCGAGGGGGAGGAAAGATACCTGGACCGGGGTGTGGCCTATGCGGTCCCCAATATGGAGATATACAGGGGCCAGAACGTACTTGTTGTCGGGGGTGGGGACACCGCAGTTGAAAATGCGATCGGATTGAGCCGTGTCGCAAGGGTAACGCTCATCCATAGAAGGGATTCGTTTCGGGCCATCGAATCTAACCTTGAACTCCTGGAGAGGTCACTTGTAACAGTGATAAAGAACACGGAGGTAAAGGAGTTCAAGGGGGACGACTCTCTAAGAAAGGTATCATTATATGATAACAAGGAAAAAAGGACTTTTGATATGGATTTCGACGCTGTCGTGATCAACATAGGTTTCTCACCCAACCTTTCACTTGTTGAAAAAGCAGGGGTCAAGAACGATGGGAGCCATATCCTGGTGACGGGACCGGACATGCACACCAATGTCCCGGGGATCTTCGCCTGCGGCGATATCGTCGAGTATGAAGGCAAGGCGAGACAGATCCACCCGGCGACAGGGGAGGGGGTCATAGCATCCGAGGAGGCCTACAAGTTCATCAAGTCCCCCTACTGGGCAGAGAGGAACACTGCAGGGGTGGTCGTGGACAAGGAGAAATGCGTTGCCTGCGGTGCGTGCATGGCACTATGTCCACAGGTATTTCAGGCAGACAAAAGTAGAAAGTCCGAGGTCAAGGAAGGAGCTGACACCTCGCTTCCCTGCGTCGATACCGCCATCGAGGCATGCCCGAGAAAAGCTATAGAACGTACCTGACATCATTTCAGGGAATTATACAGGAGCAGGCCAAGGGCCACGACTCCGAAGCCGGTTATGAACATCAGGAAGTTCATCACGAGGGCGGTGAAATCCGCCATCATCGTGACCAGGGCATAGAACATCAGCGAGTTCTGGGCGAAGAAGAAGAAGGCGACGAACATTAGGGTCAAGGTGAACCTGGCCCGGACCTTGACATAGCTTCGAAGATAAACTACCAGCAAGACTAGTGCAAGTACCGCTCCGATGGCGGAGAACACTGTTGTTATATCGCCTGCCAGTGCCATTTTCAGGCCCCTTCGCAGGAAATATCCTTGCCGTCGTTTATAAGTCTATACCAGAATCTTTTCATAATCACTTCACCACGTTCCCCTTTATCTCCTCGAAAGTACCGATATGCTTCTCCATTATGCCGGAAAGGAAATACATTGATCCGTAGGCGTCCCCGGCGGGCCTGGCAAGTACGTTGTTATCGGTCAGGACCTTCAGATGGTGCCTTATGGTCCTGTAGTCCATCTCAAGCTTCTCCGAAAGCTGATTGGCGTTGTATGGGCGCTCGATCAACGCCTCGATGATCTTGATACGGCTGTAGCCTCCGCGGGTCCCCGCAAGTATGTACCAGAGCACCTGTTTCAAACTGCCCCCTTCGAACGGAACAACCAACACATTACGATAACTGTTTTTCGGTTGACCATTTAACCTCGGGCATCAAAACACTTTCCTTACCTGAATTATGGTGAGATTCTGGTATCAATATGGTTTCAATCTGAAAAATCGTTTTTAAATAGTGCCTCGATGGGAATACAAGGTGTTTGAAATGCGAAAGATACTGATTGGATCGGTTGCCATCATAGGGGCATTTGCTCTAATGGTGGCTGTCTTCGGAGCCCAGGTTGAAGCGAAAAAACAGACGACGCAGCTCTATTACGAGGGTGAGTTCGTTACGGCCCTTCTGCCGAACGGAGGAGCCGTAGCTTTCAAGGAACTGCCGGAAAATGCGAACTCCTACCCCTTCGACCCCATCTATGTCTTCGTCGATGAGGACACCGGAATGCCTCATGCACAGAATCCTCTGATCGGAAGCGTTCCCGGTGATAAAGACTACACGGGAGGAAGATGGCAGGTCTTCCTCGTCTACGGCACCACAGCGGCCGATGACGACATCACATCCGTAATGGACCTCATGGACATGGACCTCGAAATAATGGAAACGAACATGTATTTCTCCTGCCCCGTGATCAGCAGCTGATCGTCCGAAGGGAGGTGAAGGTCCACCACTTCGCCTCCCTAATACTTTTTTTTAAACCATTGGAGGTACCGGGGGCTCCCCGATATCCACCCTCCTTTTTCTGACCCGTTGCTCCCTCTTTTCGATCAGATGTATCCATTTCACGGGAAGCATCACGATCTTGTATGTATGCAGGCCATCCGTCACGACGAAATGGCGGAGGAGGGTCTCCTCCTCTCCCGTATTGTAAACATACTGTTTTTTCGTTATCTGGAAATGCTCATCAAGGACAATTTTTTTCGTCAACCTCGGGAAGGAACCGAACAGTACGTAATGGTCCCCTTTGTCGAACATTATCAGAAAGGACCTGGAAAGGACAAAGACGATCCCGCTGATGGCAGCCATCGAGAATAAATGGACAACAAGGATGGACCATTCCAGCAGGTCAGCTCTTCCGTGAATGATCGGGACGATGGACATGTCGAACAAATAAAGCGCGAAAGCGATCATGAACGAAAGAAGGAACAGAAAGGAAGCGAACTTGAGGTTGTACATCGTCTTCGAGGCCATGATCGGTTCTAAAAGGGGGTCGAGGTTATTTACAACTTCTTCAAATGAAATAATCCAGTTTCAGCTGTTTGAAGCCGCTCCTTTCAAGGTCCACGTTCACGAGGTTCGATATGGCGATCCCGAGAAGCCTCACCTTGAGTCTCCCGGCCTGGGTCCTCTCGAGGAGATCCGGGATGCATCTCATGATGGATGCCGAATCTCTAACGGGCTCATCAACGGTCATAGACCTTGATATCCTGCAGAAATCGAAATAACGGAGCTTCAGGGTCACCGTTCTTCCCTTGAGGTCCCTCTTCTTCATGAGCTTCTCGAGCTTCTCGGCAGTGGAAGAGAGTATCTTCATCATCTCGTCGCGGTCGTCGATATCCTCGTTGAGGGTCCTCTCGGACCCGATGGACTTCCTCTCCCTGAAGGAGATGACAGGACTGTCGTGCAGGTTGTGCGCGATCTCGAAATAGTATGCCCCGTGTCTGCCGAACATCCTTACAAGCTCCGGTTTCGAATACTTCCTGAGGTCCCTTCCCGTGAGAATTCCGTGATCGATCATCCTCTTCTCGGTCACCTCCCCGACACCGTAGAACTTCCTGATCGGAAGGTTCTCGATGAACTCGTCAGCTGTTTCCTTCGTGACCACGGTGAGGCCGTCGGGTTTGTTCATGCCGGAAGCCACCTTTGCCAGGAACTTGTTGAAGGAAACCCCCGCCGATGCGGTCAGGCCTGTTTGCTGGAATATCCTCTCCTTTATCTCGCTGGCGATATTCTCTGCAGTTCGATCTTCATCGACAAGGTCCGTGACATCAATGAAAGCCTCGTCAAGGGAAAGGGGCTCCACGACATCCGTGTAGGAGTTGAAGATGTCCATTATGGTGTTAGAAACCTCCTTGTAGGCATCGAACCTCGGGTGGACGAAGATCGCCTCCGGACAAAGCCTGTATGCCATGGAACTGGACATCGCCGAGTGGATGCCGAACTGCCTGGCTTCGTACGAGCAGGCGGCCACTACTCCCCTCCCTCTTGGCTCCCCTCCAACAATGACAGGTTTTCCCTTCAGCTGAGGGTCGTCCCTCTGCTCTACGGAAGCATAGAAGGCATCCATGTCGACATGTATCACGTGCCTTTCCCTGCTATCCTTTGGACCCATAGCCCTTTCGCTCCCTGAAGGGAGTAAAAAAAAGCCTTACAAGATTTAAGAGATGCACCTGGGGGAGGGCTAGGTGAAAGCTGAAAGGGGGTCAAACCTAATATCCGAAGTATCCGTTCATCTGCCATGGAGCGGGCACGGGAAGAGTTCCTTCAAAGCGTTCATGATACTGCATACGGGTACGAACACGATTTCGGTGGATGCACCCAATCCGTTCTCAGGACGATCCAGGAGCATTTTGGGACCATCACGGACGAGGTGATTAGGGCCGGTCATTCGTTGGCGGGAGGCGGCGCTCTCGCCTGCTGCGGAACATGCGGATCATTGAACGGCGGCCTCATGGCAATAAGCAGTTTCTTCGGACGGACAAAGGATGGGTTCGGGAGGGAGAGGGAGTTCAAGATGTCATACAAGATCTCCATGAGACTGTACGACCGTTTCATGGAGGAATACGGGAGCGCGCTCTGCCCTGATGTTCAATCAGGTCTCATGGGACGCTCGTTCGACCTGAGGACCAGAGAGGGCAATATCGAGTTCGACCAGGCAGGGGGACATGATGACAAATGCCCTTCTGTTGTTGGGAACACTGCAAGGTGGACAGCCGAACTCCTGCTCGAAGCCGGCGTCGAGCCCATTAAATGACCGGGTCCTCTGAAAGGTTTTAAGTCCTGTCCTGCCATGGTGCGGGCAGGTGACCCAATGGCAACCGGGAGATTTGCTACCGCTATCAACTGCATGGACGGGAGGACGCAGCTTCCCGTCAACGAGTGGATGAAAAATGAATTCGGCGTCGATCACGTCGATACGATCACGGAGCCTGGACCGAACGGTGTGTTGGCAAATGGAAAGGAGCCCCTTGTCTCCACCATAAGGGACAGGGTAATGATATCGGTAAACGGCCACGGTTCCCGTGTGATCGCTCTGGTCGGGCACCACGATTGCGCAGGCAATCCCGGACCGAAGGAGATGCAGATCGACCATGTCCTCAAAGGTCTTGAGGCCCTCAGGTCCTGGAACCTGCCGGTAAGGCTTGTCGGATTGTGGGTAGGCGAGGACTGGAAGGTTGAGGTCCTTTTCGACTCCGATGGGAAGTAGTGACACAAAACCTTGCAAAACGAATATAAACCATGGTGCATGTCGGAAGCTCCCAGATGGAAATCTGCAACGTCGGATCAGCGGAAAACGGACTGCAGACCGGTATTTTTTATCTCCTTTTCGGGTGTTCAAGGGGTGTGAGATCGAATGGATAGCGAAGCCCATGGTCCAAGGGGGGTCCTCGAACTCGAGGACGGCACGTTGTTCGAGGGGGTCCTTTTCGGAAGGATCGGTCGAACGGACGGAGAGGTCGTTTTCAACACGGGAATGGTCGGTTACGTCGAGAGCCTGACGGACCCTTCCTATTCCGGACAGATACTCACCTTCACTTATCCGCTCATGGGAAATTACGGGGTGCCCCCCTGGGAAAAAGGGAGGTTCGAATCAGAAAGGGTCCAGGTCCGGGGGATCGTGGTCTCCGACCTTATCCGGGAGCATTCCCACTGGGAGTCGGAGAAGGGGCTCCATGATTGGATGGAAGAAAGCGCCATAGTCGGCATTTCCGGGGTCGACACAAGGGAGCTCACAAAGGTTCTGAGGGAAAGGGGCACGATGCTCGGGAGGATCCTTCCGGTCGAGGACAGGTCCGAGGGTTTCGAAGTAAAGGACCCGAACAGGTCCCACCTCGTTGCAGGAGTTTCGATGCCAGGGATGAGGGAGTTCAAGGATGACGGACCGCGTATAACGGTCATCGACTGCGGGTGCAAGGAGAGCATCGTCCGGTCCCTCAGACAGAGAGGATGCTACGTAACGGTCGTCCCGCACGACCATGATCTGAGCGGGATCGAATACGACGGCGTCCTGATCTCCAACGGGCCGGGAGACCCTGCGATGTGCAGGGAGACCATAGGGACAGTTAAAGGACTGCTTGATCGGAACGTCCCCACCGGAGGTATCTGCCTGGGCTGTCAGCTGATCGCGTTAGCTGCTGGAGGGAAGACCTACAAGCTGCCCTTCGGGCACAGGTCCCACAATCAGCCCTGCGAGGAGGTCGGGACCAAGCACTGCGTCGTGACGAGCCAGAACCACGGCTACGCCGTGGATGATGCTTCTCTCCCGAAGGGATGGGAGATCTGGTACAGGAATCTCAACGACAGGACTGTGGAGGGCATCAGGCACTCAACGAAACCCTTCATGGCGGTCCAGTTCCATCCCGAAGCCTCACCGGGCCCTACCGATCCAAAGGGTTTCTTCGACATGTTCCTGGAGGTGGTCCGCCGTGGTTAGGAAGGTCATGGTCCTGGGAAGCGGCGGATTGAGGATCGGACAGGCCGGCGAGTTCGATTATTCTGGTTCGCAGGCGCTCAAGGCGTTGAAGGAGGAGGGAGTGGAAACCGTCCTCGTCAATCCGAACATAGCCACCGTCCAGACCACCAAGGAGATGGCGGACAAGCTCTACCTTCTTCCGGTGGACGCCCCGACCGTTGAACGCATAATAGAGAGGGAAAGGCCTGACGGTATCCTCCTGGGTTTCGGGGGTCAGACAGGTCTCAATGTGGGGGTCGAGCTTTACGATAAAGGCGTCCTTGAAAAGTTCGGTGTCGAGGTGCTCGGAACCCCTGTCGAGACCATCAAGGATACCGAGGACCGCGAGCGCTTCATAGACAGGCTCAACGAGATCGAGGTCAAGACAGCACGATCCAGGGCATGCAGCGATCTCAAGACAGCTGTCAAAGCGGCGGCCGACATCGGATACCCGGTGATGATAAGGGCTGCCTTCGCGCTCGGGGGTCTAGGCAGCGGGGTCGCCATCGACGAAAAAGAGCTCAAACCCCTGGTGAAGAAAGCCCTCAACCTTGCCCCCCAGATACTCGTCGAGGAGTATCTCGAAGGCTGGAAGGAGGTCGAGTACGAGGTTGTCCGGGATGTACACGGCAACTGCATCACCGTATGCAACATGGAGAATCTGGACCCCATGGGCATCCATACCGGCGAATCCATCGTCATCGCTCCCAGCCAGACCCTCACAGATGTGGAATACCACCTCCTCAGGGAGGTCGCAATAAGGACGGTGAAGCACCTCAAGATCGTCGGGGAATGCAATATACAGTATGCCCTCGACCCTAAAAGCTGCGATTATCGGGTGATAGAGGTCAATGCAAGGCTTTCCCGGTCCTCGGCCCTTGCAAGTAAGGCCACGGGATATCCTCTTGCTTACGTGGCAGCCCACCTTGCCCTCGGCAGGTCGCTTGCAGAGCTACCAAACAAAGTGACGGGGAAGACCGTCGCTTTCTTCGAACCCGCACTCGATTACGTGGTCGTGAAGGTCCCCAGATGGGACCTCGAGCGGTTCCGCGGGATCGACCCCCGCATCGGCTCGCAGATGAAGAGCGTGGGGGAGGTCATGGCAATAGGGAGGGGATTCGAGGAAACCCTCCAGAAAGCACTCAGGATGCTCGGGACCGGCATGCACGGACTGGTGCTGAACAGGCTTCAGTTCGATCATCTGGAGGATGAGCTCAAGGAACCGACCCATCGGAGGATCTTCGCGATCAGCGAAGCTTTCTCGAGAGGAATGGACGTTGAGGAGGTCCATGCTCTCACCAGGATCGATCGGTGGTTCCTCCACAGGATCAGGAATGTCATCGATATCAACAAACAGCTGGAAAAGGAAGGGGACCGGATAACCCGGGATACGATGCTGGAGGCGAAGAGGCTTGGTTTCAGCGATTTCCAGGTCGGAAAGGCAACGGGGATCCACATGGACGAGGTACGGAAGATCAGGAAGGCCTGGGGCATCCTTCCGTCGATCAAGCAGATAGACACGCTTGCGGCCGAGTACCCTGCTTCCACAAACTATCTTTACATGACCTACAACGGTGCCTACAACGACATCGAACCGAAGGCCGGATCGGTCATGGTCCTTGGCAGCGGTTCCTACAGGATCGGCTCCAGCGTGGAGTTCGACTGGTGCGGGGTTACTGCTGTAAGGACTGCTAGAAAGGAAGGATACAGGACGATAATGGTCAACTGCAATCCCGAAACGGTCTCCACCGATTTCGATATCTGTGATCGGCTCTACTTCGAGGAGCTGACGCTCGAGAGGGTCCTGGACATCTACGAGTTCGAGTTCCCCGAAGGGGTCATCGTATCCACGGGAGGACAGGTCTCGAACAACCTTGCACCCAGACTGAACTCCCACGCGGTGAAGATCCTGGGGACCTCCCCGGAGAACATAGACCGGGCGGAGGACCGGAACAAGTTCTCGTCGCTCCTTGACGAACTCGAGATCGATCAGCCGGAATGGACCGAGGCGAACTCCCTCGAAGAGGCGAAAGGTTTCGCCGACAGGGTCGGCTACCCTGTGATGATACGGCCCTCCTACGTTCTGTCCGGGGCCGCAATGGCGGTCGTATTCGACCCTGCGACACTTGAAGCCTACCTGACACGGGCCACGGAAGTGAACCCTGCCAACCCAGTGGTCGTCTCCAAGTTTCTGGAGGATGCCAAGGAGATAGAGTTCGACGCTGTTGCGAACAAGGGGGAGATCCTCCTTTATTCCATCGGGGAGCATGTCGAGAACGCGGGGGTACATTCAGGGGACGCCACCGTCGTGATCCCGCCCCAGAGGCTTTACGTGGAGACCATCAGAAGGATCAAGGAAGCTTCGAGGAAGATCGCAAAAGCCCTTAACATAACGGGTCCCTTCAATATCCAGTACCTTGCCAAGGAGAACAGGCTCAGGGTCATAGAATGCAATCTGAGAGCTTCCAGGACCTTTCCCTTCGCATCAAAGGTACTACGTCACGATATGATCGAGCTGGCCACCAAAGCCATGCTCGGGGCTCCGGTAGATAGGGTGGAAAGCTCCTCCATAGATCTCGACCGGGTCGGTGTCAAGGCGGCCCAGTTCTCCTTCAGCAGGCTGAAGGGGGCCGATCCGACCATGGGGGTCGCTATGGCCTCCACAGGAGAGGTCGGATGCATAGGGGCGGATATGGATGAGGCACTGCTCTCCGCCCTGAGGTCCGTCGGGTTCAGGATGGATAAGAGGACGGCCCTGGTCTCAACGGGACCTCTGATCAAGAAAGCTCAGTGGCTCCCGGTCGTGAGAGAACTAAAGGAGATGGGCTACAAATTGTACGCGACTGCCGGAACGGCACGCTTCATGAGAGTGAACAATATCGAGACCGAAACACTCAGGTGGCCCCTGGAAGAAGCCCCACCAAACTCCCTGGATTACATCCGGGACGGGAAGATCGGGCTCGTCATAAACATCCCCAAGAACAACGAGGAGGAGGAGCTCTCCAACGATTACCTCATCAGAAGGACCGCTGTTGATAACGACGTCCCCCTCATCACGAACCTCAAGCTTGCGGAAAGAATGCTGGAAGCGTTGAAGCATTACGATTTCGACGATCTCCCTGTAAGGGAATGGGACGACCTCTGAATAGGCCCTTATGATACTCCTCTACTGGGTTCGCTCAATATGTACAAGACCTCAAGGTCCTCCGTTACAACCACCACCTGGTAAACTCCCCAGTAATCCCCCCCCAGCGGTGCGTATATCAGCTTATAGGAAAAATACATGACCAACGCATAAACGGTGGACATTTCGAAATCGGTATGGTTCAGGACTTCAGTTGCCCTGTACTCCCATTCTG
This sequence comes from Thermoplasmatota archaeon, assembly GCA_049472215.1. Taxonomy (GTDB): domain Archaea; phylum Thermoplasmatota; class Penumbrarchaeia; order Penumbrarchaeales; family Penumbrarchaeaceae; genus JAFGLL01. Next base: position 12,618 of record JBLIRH010000007.1, read on the forward strand.
GATCCTTGATATGGGAGCCGTGGTACCCCTCGGGAAGAGAGCTTCCATCATCGGATTGGAACATGATCCTGCCGGTTTCCGGATCAATGGCGTAACCGTTCAGTTCGTGAACCGTGGCTGTGTAATTGAAGAAAATGTGGGTTTTGAATTCTGTGTAGTTCCTCTGGGCGTTGTACCTTTCCGTGTAGTTCCTGATGGTCTCAGTATTGATGTAAGAAGGAACGCTATCGTACCACCATGATGGGGACCACTGCCCCTTCCCTGAAATGTTCTCATAATCAAGTTTCTCTATGGATTTAATGAGGTCTAGCTCCTTTTGATCATACGCTCTCCGGTCTAGAACATACTGATGGATTTGCCTCCATTCCACAGGGATCTTGAAAGGCTTTGATTGGATTGTGAAGTTCATATCACTGGTCGGGAGGTAGAACATCGTAACCTCCAGGTAAGTGTCGATCCAGTACCAGGTCATGTAGGTGTCAATGAACCAATCCAAAGTTCTCCATTCCTCCCCCTCTCCGAGCTTGCCAGTGAAGATCATTGACTCCCGGATATCGAACTTCAAAATCGAGCTGCTATTTGGTCCGATCCAGATCTTTTTCATAGAGGAAGGCCATGTTCCATTTCCAATGGACCCGTTCCTCCTGGATCCAAGTTCGACACTATAGGACTTCCATCTATTGTCCAAGAAATCCGACCGGAAATGAAAGTAGATGTTCCCTTGGTCAAGATCGTTGGTTATAAGGTCACGGTCGCCTGTATTTCTCAATTCAACGTTGACCTCAAGACCTTCATCTATGTAGTGCCAGGGTTTTGAGCAATTTACCTCGAGGGTCAAAAAGTCCCGGAGCAGTTCATCGGCGGAATGGACGGATATCTCCACCCAGGTCGTATTCATGATACCATCATCGTTTACAACGCTCAGACCCACGATATGTGTCCCTGCATCTGAGAATCTTTGCTTGATGACCTCTCCGTATCGTGTTGTGTTATGGACGCTCCATTTATAGATTGTGATGTTGCCATACTGATCAAAAGATGTCGAGCCGTTTAGGATCACAAGATCCCCTGTATAAATGCCTTCAGGACCAGGCTGGATCAGGACCCTGGGATGAGGAGGTTCAAGCGGTCGAACAAAGATCGTGATGCTCCTCTCCTCAATAATCCCGTGGTATCTGATCTTGACACGGATTTCATATTCGCCGGATCGGGAGAAATTATGTCTGAGCTTTTCACCCCATATGATCCTTCCTTCCTCCGGTATCGACCACGTAAGATTTGCTCTGTCCGGCATATCTTCCACTTTGAAAAGAACTGGTTTGTCGACATTTGGGTCAGATGTCATGACGATGATCCTTGGGTCCTCCTTGACGCCGTCGCTCTCATCAACAACATAATATTTCGAAAGAATGGAGGTTAGCAACATGCTGCTGAGCATCACCATAGAAATGAGCATTGTTAAAAGGAATGCTGTTTTTGAACGTCTATGGCTCATTTCTTCTCCCCTGCATCATACAACTCCGCTTTGACATTATTTTAAAATTTTCGTGCAAAATTGGAATATAATGATAGGACCACGAAAGCTTGCTCATGATAATAGGGGCGTACCAAAGTATTCATATAACTTGAAACCAAATCCATTCCGTTGGGGAGAATAAGCTGGTAATCGAATGGGATTACGTAAAGTGTTCAAGAGCGGATTGGGAAGGTCAAGCCCGAACGGTCTCCATATGATGTACCAGACGGCTGATGTTCCGGGACTCGTGGAATATCTGGACAAGGTGAATTATGACCAGATCCCAGACATCCTCATGTATCTCACCAGACTATCCGAGATCGGATGGTTCGATCGGATCATCTCCCACGGAGCGATCCCCAAGGCGGTTAGTTCCATGGGGAACGGCTCCCAGATCCACAAGAGATGCGGCCTCTACCTCATTTACTCCCTCATCACCCAGGGCAGGGCCGATATCGTCCTGGCCACCGATGGCGTGATCGAGAACATGCTCAAGGTCCTTGACGAGGAGGAGGAAGAGTCGATCGACAGGGGGGTCGCTTACTGCATGGCCATGATATGCCCTCTGGGTGGTGCGGAGACGTTCATTCGAAAAGGGGGTATCGAGAAGATAGCTCCGCTTGTAAGGTCCGATGACGAAATGACGGTGCTGTACACTCTTTACACCCTCAACGCGATCTCTTCCATGGGATACCAGATGGAGATACTCGAGACCAAGGTAAATCAGCATATCAGCTATCACATGCCGGACAATCCCGAGATAGAGAAGTTGAGCCAGATGCTGCTTGACGACCTCTACAATTGGAGAGAGGAGGACTTCATCCTTGACATGGACGAACTGGAGATCATCGAGACCGGGATCGAGCTTGCAGGTTTAGGCGAAAGGTACACAAGACCCGTGACCAAGAAACAGCGGATAGAGCCACGGGACGGCACGATCCTTGGCTATGACGGCAAGGAGATCAAGGGCAGGGACCACAGGGAGGTCGTCATAGAGCTTAAAAGGCGCAGGCTGGAGAAGATGAAGAAGAAAATTACAGGCGAACCGGAGAAGAAGGAAGAGAAGAAAAAGACCAAAGGACCCGAGAAAAGGTCAGATGTCAAAGCTCCTCAGCCTCCCCGGAGAATGGTCAGGCAGAGGGTTGTCAAGGCGAGGCCGGATATAAAACTCGATGTCGAGAGGAAGGTCATCAACGTTACATCCGGTTCCCTGGACGATGTCCTGAAGGATCTGCAGAGCCCGGTGGCGGAACGTGTCCTCGCCAGGACGCTCACAGAACCCGGCACGCCTCCTCCCATAGCGCAGGAAGCCAAAAGGCCCCCTGAAACGAACAGGGGAAAAGAGAACACGGTGTGATTTCAGGGGAGCTTCTTTTAACCTGCAGGGAGTTCACCGGTAAGGAGGCTCCCTGTTGGAATTCGATCAGGTCATCATTGGTGCGGGCGTTGTGGGGGCAGCGACCGCCTATCATCTGAAGAGGCTCTCCCCGGACTCGAACGTCCTCCTCCTCGACCGTGAGGACAGGGCAGGAGCGGGGAACACGGCAAAGAGCGCCGCCCTATACCGCAACATCTTCTCCTCCAAGGCGTCAAAGCTCCTCTCCACTAGCTCCATAAGATACTATCTTACGCTAGGCGATAAGGTCCAGATGAACCCTATTGGGTATCTCTGGATGTTCTCGAGGAAGCAGTGGGAGGCATCCGGGGGAGCCATTTCGACGCTGGACCCATCGGAGGATGAGCTTTCCTTCCCGGATGGGAAAGAGATATCCCGGGCCCTTAATATCAACACAAGAGGGGAGGGGATGTTCCCGGACATTTCAAAGGGGATATGGGGAAGGCTATGCGGCTCCCTCTCCGGAATGGGGCTTGCACAGCATTATTCGGAGCTTTTCCGGGACATGGGGGGCGAGGTCCGACTTGGAACCAATGTGGACGAAATAGTCCTGATGGGCAAGGACGTGAAATATGCTCCCTGGGGCCCATCAGGGATCGACCATCTTGTCGATAACAAAGGTGAAACAATAGAGGCGTCGGAATACATCTTCGCCACCGGAGCGTGGACACAGGAGCTGCTCGGAAAGATAGGCATCTTTACGGGAGTCCTTCCGAAAAAGCGCCAGCTGTTCGGTATCAAGGTGGACGATCCCTACACCATAGCGGGCGATATCGACCTTGACAAGGCACCTGCCCTGATACTTCCTGGGGGCGGAACCTATGTGAAACCTCTGCTCCACCGTAAGCTGATGATACTGGGACTCGCCGACGGCCTGGGACAGCCGTATGACATGTCCGATCCGGACTTCGATCAGGAATATTTCGAAAAGGGGATCTCGCCTGTCCTCGGGCATTACTTCCCTGAGCTTCGAGATTTCGAGCTCAAGATGAAATGGGCGGGTTACTATGCATATCATTGGCCGGACAAGAATCCTGTGGTGGAATCCGAGGGCAACATCATCTGGACAAGCGGAACATCCGGCTCGGGAATAATGAAAGCCGACGGGATCGGCCGCCTGACGGCCTCAAAGGTCCTGGGACTCAAGGATGCGGACCTTTACGACGGGTCGATGATCAAGGTCGCCGACCTTTCTCTGAGGGAGCGCAGCGTCGAAATGGAGAGGTTCGTCATCTGACATATCGGACCCTGAACCAATACATTAATACACCCCGACAGCACACTACCACAAGGAAAGGGAGAACACAATGAGGGTCATGGACCTCTTCGGAGGGAGGAAACGGGTACTGACTCCGCTTGGCATTATTAAGATGGGCAAGCTACACGACGTTGAGGGACTCGTCGACATACTGGACAAGGTCGACCGGCCGTTGAGGGTGCATGTGCTCGACCAACTCGTGGCCCTTTCCGAGAAGAACCGCTTCGACCAGATGATGGACGTTGGTGTGATAGGCAAGCTCCTCCTCGTGTTCCAGGAAGGTAGCTGGAACGAGAGGAAGCGGGCGGCACTGCTCCTATCATCCTTCATACTTCACCAAAGGATACACAGGGTGCTCAAGCATGACTGGACCATGAAGGCCCTGATATCCCAGATGGGGGAGGCAGACGATATACTCAGGAAGAACCTCACATACTGCATCTACGAGTTCTGCAGGAGGAACCTCGGGCATCAGGTAGTCTATCACAACGGGATACCGGCTATCGTGGAGAGCATGAGGTCCGAGGATCCGGATGTCCATTACTGGGCGCTTTACTCCATGTCGTGCATAGCCTCTCTTGGCTACCAGGAACTCATTCTTAGAACGGACCTCCTGCCCATGTTGAACAGGGACCTCGGATCAATGGACGGCGAGGTCCACTCTCTCGCGGAAATGCTCGTTGACAACATTTACAACTGGAGGGACATGGAATCCGAGGCACGGGAGGCCCCTGCAGCGGCCGAGAAAGAAAAGAGGTCCGGGTACGAGGACCTGGGGGTAACGGACGGTTATCACAGACCGGGGACCAGATCGCAGAGACCGGCATCCGGAAAAGGAAGCAAGCTGACAACCCAGGGGTCCAAGGTAAGGAATGTGAAGGATGATGATGTGGAGGTCATCATGGACCTTGACGAGGCCGCTGCTGAAAAGGAGGCCCCCAGGACCGCATACGAGAACCTATCCGAAGATGACGAGGACGATTTCGTAATTGAGATCTGAAATGAAAGAAGCGACTGTTTTCAGATAAAAATAAGAAAAAAATGGGGGGCGTCAACCGCCCCCCTTCGCCGATGTGGAAATTCACTCTATTTCGGGGATGCCGTAATCCTCATCCACATCCTCGACCTCGTATTCACCGGTTATGTCCACTTCCTCCTCCTCGTCGTAGAAATCCTCTCCCTCCTCGAGGGGCTCCTCATCCTCGAAGATGGCGTCGCACTCGGGGCAGGAAGAGACTTCCGCGGGGATGCTCGCACCGCATTCCGGACATTCGAACAGGTCCTGCTCGAACTCGGACTGGCAGTTGGGGCAGATCGTATCCTCGGCCTCCACGATGTAACCGCATTCCGGACACATGAACTCGCCCTCGGCATATTCATCATAATACATTGGCTCCTCGCGGCGGCCGGCGAACCTGGGCCTGCCCCTTTCCTCCACTTCCTCAGCCGGAGCTTCCCTCGGCCTGTTGAGGAGATAGTAGACGATTATGATGATCAGAAGGACGCCTATGGCGATAAGGCCAATGATCGGCCACGGTATGTCGGTTTCGTCGTCATCCTCCTTTTCCTTGACCATCCTGATCGGTTCCTGTATTTCCGTTGTCTCCCCGGCCGTGATGGTGTAATCCTTGGTGTAGGGCTCGTATCCGTTCACGGTTATGGTGAGGGTCCAGACCCCCTCTTCCACATCGATGAACTGGAAACCACCGGTGGTGTCGGGATTCTTTGTGAGGATGTTCGAGGTCCCGGTTGAAAGCTTTATTGAGACTGCGCTCGGAAGGAACGGGTCCCCGTTCTCATCCAGGACCTTTCCATTCAGGATGCCGGTTGTCACAAGCACCTCGGTCTCGAAAGACCAGGTGAAGCCCAGGAAGTCCTTGGACGTATCGACAGCTTCGATATCGGGGTCCAGGGAGATGGAGTACCTTGTTCCGTAGGCAAGGTCGCTCACCGGATCGAGGTATGCTGTCCTCGTTAGTTCATCATAGGTCACGTCCGCATCGATGGTGACCCCGCCCTGGGCGAAGATCTGGAAGGTGTCATTGTCTATCGTGTCCACATTCATCTGAACAGGGAAAACGGCCGAAATGACGACGTTGCGGGGAACCTCGTTCGCATCGTCCAGCGGGAAGAAGGACACAAGCTCGATCTCCTCGATCTGGACCTCCGTGGTGAACGTTGTGAAAACGGTGGAGGGGAAGAAATCCCCGTTCGTGTCCTGAACCCATGTCTTGACCTCGATCTGGTAGTCCGTATCGTACTCCAGCGGCGGGTCAGGGGTCATCACTACTGTCATGTCGCCGTCCGCGAAGGAATAGATCACCGTCACTATATCCCCGGTGGAAAGCTTTCTCAGGACAAGGGAGTTCGAGTCGATGGAGCTCCTCATTATTGGTCTTGTGAAGAACACCGAGATCGAGTCATATATCGGGAAACCCGGTTCCCCGTCCGGAACCGAGAAGGATACCTCGAATGGTATCTCCTCGAGCTGTAGGTCCACCGTATTCCATGTTCCCTTGACGATCGTGGTATTTTCGACGTCGTCCTGATAGCCGGAGAATGAGGCGGTCACCGTAGCGTTGCCGGCAGGGATCTCCTCGAACTCGTAGTAGCCCTCGGTGTTCGTGGTTGCCGTGTATACGGGTGCGTCAACGATCTCGACGTCGATGATGGCGCCTATGGCGGCCGATCCGTTGGGCAGAAGAACGGTCCCCCGGAGGCCTCCGGCCTCCAGCATATCCAGGGATGCATTCACGAACTGGGTCTCGCCGGCGACAACCACGACAGTGGTCACGAAACCGGCCATCCACATCTTCATGAACTCGATGGAATAGCTGCCATCCGGGACGTCGTAGAACTCGTATTTTCCCTCCGCATCGGTGGTCGTCTTGGTGACGGGGCTTGTTGAGACCGTCACATCCACCCCCGGGACAGGGGATCCGCCAGAGGTGACGGTTCCCTCGATAACTGGAGGATTCGCGATGTTGAAACTGACCGTATCTACATTGTTCTCCTCATTGTAGGTATCGTAGAAAACACTGAATGTCGCCTCGTACGGACCCGAACTGTTCGGGGTCCATGAAGGGAATATTATAGGCCAATATTTTCCCGGGGCGACCGGCGGGGAGGCAGGGTTCAGGATCTCCATGCTCTCGTCGTAGACTGTATTGGAAACGGTCCCTACAGTTTCGATCAACAGGTTGATGTTCACTGTATCCGCGAACTCATCGACATTGCCGTCGAGCGAGACGTTGCAGATCGGAACCATCGCTTCGTTGAGAGGATAGGTCGCATCCTCCTCGAACTCCACGTTCATTATGCTGAAATCGACCACATCCATGATATCGAATGTTTCCCCGGCCGCCGTATCCTGCAATCCGATGGTGGCGTTCACGTCGACATCGAACTGCCCCTCCTCGAAGTAGACCCCGACCAGGTCGACCGTGGCGGTGGAGCCGTCCGCGATGAAAACGACCTTGTTCATCATTTCGTAGTGGTAGACCGTCCCGTTGGATGAATAGGTGATGTTCAGGTGGAAATCCACGAAATCCATGAAATCCTCGTCCCCGGTATTGTTCAGTTCGATGGATACCATATGAGGTCCGACGGCATATTCCCCGCCCTCAGCCATGGGGCCGTCGATGAAGACCATCATGATCTCCGCGTTCATAGCCCTGGTTGGGTCAGCCTGAACCGATAACGGAACAACGGCCGCTAGAAGTACGAATGCCACTAAGAAAAGACCAAACCTTTTATCCATTTTCTGCCCTCCCGTTTCCTCGAGCGTCCTAGGGAGTATTTTCGGTGCAGCTACATCCCCAGCGTTAGCCCGTCAATTTGACTGCGCTGTGTCGGAAATGGATGTACAATTATTTATTATATTCTAACTCGGGGCAAAAACCCGGGGATATCCAAGGGAATAATAATTTTTTTTAATATTCCCTCTGTTCGCCATCTCTGTTAAATAATCGAATTCCATAGGACCCCGAAAGGGTCGATAACATGCATCAACTGGTAACGGTGGATATGGAAAGGGACCTCCTCGAGGCGAACCGGAAACTTGCCGCGGAGAACAGGACACTGTTGAGGAAAAAGGGGGTCCGGTCCGTGGACCTGATGGGATCCATCGGGTCCGGGAAGACCCTGCTTATCGAGAAGCTCTCTCTTCTGCTGAAGAAGAGGGGATTGAGACCCGGCGTGATAACGGGGGATGTTGCGGGGGACGACGACCATAGGAGGGTCCTCGCCCTTGGCGTTCCTGCGGTAAACGTGAACACCGGAAAGGAGTGCCATATAGATGCACATCTCGCGGAGCATGCCATCGAGGACCTGGACCTGGATTCCATCGACGTGCTTTTCATCGAGAACGTCGGGAACCTCGTATGCCCGGCAGATTTCCCACTGGGGACCGATAAAAGGGTCGTTATCATCTCTGTCACAGAAGGGGACGATATGATCAGGAAACACCCGATGATATTCAGGGAGGCCGATGTCATCGTCATCAACAAATCGGACCTTGCGGAGGTAATGGAGGTGGACATCGGGTCATTGAAGAGCGATGCGAACACCGTGAAACCCAACTCCAGGATAGTCGTCACCGATGCCAAGCATGGTGTGGGTATCCAGGAGCTCGCGGAGGCAATGGGCCTCCTGTGAGGTCCGCGGAGGTCCGATGTGGGCCATCAGATTGACCGGGGTCGTCCAGGGGGTCGGTTTCAGGCCCGCTGTCGCGAGGACCGCAATGAGAATAGGGGCAAGGGGGTTCGTTCGCAACGACGGTTCCCATGTCACCATTGCGACCGATTCCGAGCCATCCTTCTTCCTTGAAGAGCTGAAAAAGGATCTCGGACCGATGGCCAGGATAGAGGGGGTCTCCTTCGATAAGATGGAATGGACAGACATCGGGATCGATCCGCCGAACGATTTCCGGATCGTCGTGTCCACCGAAGGAGAGAGGGATTCATCCCTTCCCTATGATACGGCCATCTGCGACAGATGTCTGCAGGAAATGCTGGACCCGGAGAACAGAAGGCACCGTCACCCGTTCACGAACTGCACGGACTGCGGTGCGAGGTATACGTTGATAGATTCGCTCCCGTACGACAGGGAAAGGACGTCGATGGGTGCATTCCCACTTTGTACTGACTGTTCGAAGGAATACTCCGATCACACCTTCAGAAGGTTCCATGCACAGACCCTGTCCTGCGCCTCGGACGGGCCCTCGTATCGCTTCCTGGACAATGATCTCAAGGAAAGAAGCGAAGGTTGGGAAGCGTTCAGGGACTGCGCCTCGGCCATAGCCGATGGAAAGCTCCTGATCGTGAAGGGATGGGGGGGCATGCACATAGTCTCAGATCCCCAGAAGCTGAAAGCCCTCAGGGAATGGTACGGGAGGCCTTTCAAACCATTTGCCCTCATGGCAAGGGATATCGAGACCGTAAGAGAACTTGCCCTTGTCGACCGGAACGACGAGGAGCTGATCTCCTCTCCCGCAAGGCCCATCGTTCTTCTGAGGAAGCGGGAGGACGCTCCGGAATGGGCCAAGGAAGCTCTGGAGGAAGCCTCGCCCGGCCTGGGTAACGTTGGAATCTATCTCCCCTACTCCGGGATCCACCACCTGCTTTTCAGGGCACTGAGCGATATCGGGTCGGACCTGAGATGGTTCGTAATGACCTCCGCCAATCCCCCCGGGGAGCCAATGGCCCTCGAGATCGAGGATGCCGCCAAGATGAAGGCGGACGGTTATTTCGTCCATGACCGGAGGATCTCAGCAAGATGCGATGATTCCGTCGTAGTGCCCCTGCCTGTTTATGACAAGGTCAGGGCCGGTGAGGGGCCATTTCGATCAAAGGCGCTCCCGATCAGAAAGGCCAGGGGGATGGTCCCCGATCCGCTGGACCTCCCGCATCGGGGGACCTTCCTCGGAGTGGGCGCGGAAAGGAACGTATCCATCACAGTATCCAGATCGGGACGTGCTTTCACGAGCCCCTACATAGGGAATTCAAGGCACCCTTCCGTCCTGGATTACCTGGACCTCTCCGCAAAACGGTTCATGTACCTTTTCGGTGCGGAGGACATCGAGGCAGTCGTGGTCGACAAGCACCCCCGTTACACTTCAAGGAGATGGGGGATCGACCTCGCGGAAGATCGGGGGATACCGTTCATCGAGGTCCAGCACCACCACGCCCATGCCGCCTCACTTATGGTGGACGCGGGGGTCGAACAGATGACGACCGTCACGGTGGACGGGGTTGGTTACGGCGATGACGGCACTCCATGGGGCGGAGAGGTCATCTTCACCGACAGGGAAAAATATGTCAGGGTCGGGCAGCTGGAACCCTTCGGGATACCGGCCGGAGACGGCGCAGCATACCATCCTGAAAGGATCGCCTTCTGGCTCTCGCAGGAGGTGGGGCATCACTTCGACCTCGGTGACCAGAGGTCAATGGAGGTCCTTGCGAACTCGCACCACAGGACCCCGATGACCAGCTCTCTCGGAAGGGTCCTGGACGCATTGTCAGCCCTTATGCTGGGAGTCACCTGGAGGACCTATGATGGAGAACCGGCGATGCGCCTGGAGAGGCTGCTCTCCAGTTCCAGGTCCCCGAGATATGACCTGTTCGAGAGCGAGAGACCCGACTATGAGGTGAGCGTCATGGACCGGTGGAAGACGCTTTTGGAAGAATCATCCAGATCGACCGGGGGAGAGATCGGACCGGGCATGGACATCGAATATCACCACCGGGCGGACCTTGCAATGGGATTCGTCGGCTCCATCGTTGACGACCTGGTCAAGATCGCTGCCTCGACGGAGACTATGCACGATGAGGCCGATAGACCTGTCATCGGTCTATCCGGGGGTGTCTCGTACAACGTTCCCATCGTCAAGAGGTTCGTTGAGACCTGCCTGGAATTGGGGGTTGAACCGGTTCTCCATTCCAGGGTGCCTCCAGGAGACGGAGGGATATCCGTCGGACAGGTCTACCTTGCAGGCCTTATTGATGGGCGTTGATCCGACCGCCCGGTGCCAAAAACCTGATAAACAACTTAGAGGGTGGGGGAGCCCATGTGCCTTGCGATCCCTGGACAGGTAGTCGAGCTCAAGGAAGACCACATGGCGGTCGTTGACTACGGAGGTACGAGAAGGGAGGCGAACGTGATGTACGTTCAACCCAAGCTGGGGGACTGGGTAGTGGTCCATGCAGGCTTTGCACTTCAGATCCTCGACGAGGAGGAGGCGATGGAGACTCTTGCCCTCTGGGATGAGGCATTGGAGATATTCGAACGCGAGACGGCAGGTTAGGGGTTGTCGGGTTGCACGAACTCCAGATTGCATCGAACTTGATGAACGCGGTCCTCGAGGCGGTGAAGGAGCATCCGAATACCACAAGGGTCGAGAAGGTCCATCTCTCCATAGGCCGTTTGTCCTTCGTGGGAGAGGAGCAGCTTCGGTTCTGCTGGGGGGCCATCACAGAAGAGAGAGAGCTCCTCAAGGGCTCTGAACTTGTCATAGGGGAGGAGGGGGTCGAGATCTCCTGCGGGTCCTGCGGCTATGTCGGGGACATGGAGGTCAAGGAGGACCCGGTCTATCATTTTCTCATGCCGGTCTTCGCCTGCCCGGAATGCGGCGGGGAGGTCGAGATAACCAGGGGAAAAGGAGTGACCATAACCAATGTCCGGCTCATGATCGACGACGGGGAGGAAGTATGATGGAGAGGTTCAAGCTCCGCGACAGCGAGGTGGCAACGAAGGCGCTCAAAGCCATCAAAGAGATCGGCATGGACCTCATGGTGATGCATGTATGCGGCACCCACCAGGATACACTGGTCCGGTTCGGACTGGAGCCTCTCCTCAATGAAGCAGGGATCAAGATCAGGCAGGGACCCGGATGTCCAGTATGCGTTACCACCGGTGAGGAGATCGAGCTGGCGGTCCAGCTTGCACTTTCGGGGAAGATCGTCACATCGTTCGGGGACATGGTGAAGGTTCCCGGGAAGGATATGACCCTTGCGGATGCAAGGTCCAGGGGAGGGGACGTGAGGATAGTCTATTCCCCGGATGACGCCTTGAAAATTGCCCGGGAGAACCCTGACCGGGAGGTCGTCTTCCTCGGCATCGGGTTCGAGACCACCGCACCGACAACATCATCCCTTCTCCTTCGGGACAAGACCCCCGAGAACCTTTCCATTCTATCCTACCACCGTACCGTTCCCCCTGCGCTCAAGTTCATCGCGGATGCGGGGGAGATCAAGCTTGACGGATTGATCGAGCCCGGACATGTATCCATGGTCATCGGGGTAGAGCCCTACCGGTTCCTTTCAAGGGACTACGGCGTCCCGCAGGTGATCGCGGGTTTCGAACCCCTTGATCTGTTGATGGCATGCCTGGACATCGCCCGGCAGAGGTCAGAGGGACGTTCGGAGCTTACAAATCTCTACAGCAGGGTCGTCAGACCAGAGGGGAACACCGCTGCCCTAAAGGCAATGGAGGAGACCTTCGAGGTATCCGATGTGAAATGGAGGGGATTCCCCGTGATCCCCGGGTCGGGGCTCGCGATCTCAAAACGGTACCAGGACCATGATACCCGAAAGAGGTTCGAGGACGAGCTAGAAGATATCTTCGACCTGGAGCTTCCCGAACCGGCCGGATGCAGGTGCGGCGAGGTCCTCAGGGGGCTCGTGGAGCCGATGGACTGTCCGCTGTTCGGAAAGGCCTGCGAGCCGAACTCTCCCATCGGCCCGTGCATGGTCTCGAGAGAAGGGTCCTGCAACATACTGTTCCGTTGGGGAAGGGACCCCCTTTAGGCCGTTTCGAAACTTTCGGTCCTTCACACGACTATGTCGTGTTGGCCTATCCATGCACTTTTGTTGCGCCGCCCCCCCTCATTAATCTTGATATAGACCGAGCCCCGGTGTGGTCATTTGCTGCCGCAGTTCCGTTGGCGGCGGCATTAAAACAGACAAACGGAGGAATGTAAAATGGTAGTCGAATCGAGACTAATGGGTTTTGTAAGGCGGTCCCGCAACGGTGGGGCGATCAAACTGAGCATTGCACGCGACGCGTTCAGCGCGGCGGAGAGGTACCAGAGCTCCGACGGGACAGAATACGTCGGCATGGTGATCAATCTCAACAAGCTGAGGAACCTCCTGACGGGAGAGCAGGAGGTCACCGCCATCAGTCAGCTAGTGGAAGCTCCCTCAGCAGAGGCATCCCAGTAGGATGAGCGGTCTCTCCCGAGGGTGGGGGTACCCCCGCCCCCACCCATTATATTTCGTTCACCAAAGCAACGATACCGCCTATCAGGGAGACCAGTCCAGCGAGGGAAACGAGAATGAGGGCGATCTTCCTGAAAACCTTCTCTTTCACCACCTTCGAGGCCTTGGTCCCAAGGAATATTCCCAAAAGGGCAACAGGAAGGGTCGCACCGGCAAGGACCAGAACATCGCTCGTTATCAAACCCACAAGGGTGAAAATGAACAGCGTTGCGACGTTGAGGAAGAAGAAATAGGTCACCGTGTTCGCCCGGAAGTTCCTCTTTCGGACCTTCTGGTTCGCGAAGAAAAGAATGACCGGCGGTCCGCTCATGGAAACGCTTCCGTTGAGAAGACCGCTGATGATCCCGATGGGGACCTTGAAGATCCTCTCCCTCTTGATCTCGAAAGCTCTCCCGGAAAGCAGTATAAGACCGAAGAGCACTATCACGGCCCCGATCATTATCTTGATGATGTCCGGCGACAGGATGATCAGCAGGTAGGTCCCGAAGGGGAGGCCGATCAGCCCCCCGAGGAGGATGGGGGCAACCCTTCCGGCCTGAATATGCTTCCTGGCCTCGATGGCGAGAAGTTCATTCATTATCAGACCATGGACCAGAACTACAGGGATCAGCACCTTCGGCTCTATCAGAAGCACAAGTACCGGGACCATCACCAGTCCGGAACCGAACCCAACCAGACCCTGAACGAAACCCGCCAGCAGCACAATGGCCACGACCAGTATCCATAACAGCCCGAGGTCCACGAGGGTCCAGTACATCTAATGGATTTCAATATTATCCCGCTCAATCCCTCGAGCCGAAGTAGAATCCGATCACAGCAATTGATAACCTTATCGGCAGAGGATGCACCATATCCGCAAGGCCGCCGAAGAAAAGCACCATCAGAAAAGCGGCGATCAACAGAAGGAGCAGGGCCTTGGCATGTTTGAAAAATACGGGGGTCTCGAACTTCAGCCAATCGCTCCTCGTCTTCCTGGCGAGATAGCCGATCACAAGACCGGTGAGTATGAAATAGAACTCAATGTGATCATGTCTTGCGATCCTTCCGGTTGCGACCAGCACGACGAGGGCTATCATGAAGCCTCCCACAACTATCCATCTAACGTATCCCCTTGGAAGATGAAGCGGATGCTTTGCTTCTTTATCAACGACCTCTCTTGATGTCGCTTTCGAAGGCTGGGCCACCCTGAAGGCGAAATAGTAGCCTATCATGACCAGGACCAGGTTCAGGAGGTAGTTCGGCACCTCCCTGCCCCATATCAGCAGGACCCAGCATATCAACGAGATCGATATGAGCAGCAGGGCCCGCACCGACCCTCTTGGGAGCCGCAGAGGCTCACCTTTACCCCTGTCCGCGAGGTTGACGTATCTGTAGTCCCGCTTATCCCTGTTCCATTTCACCAGGAATTCGCTCCTGCAACCGATACAGGTGAACCGGGCGCCAATGGTCAATCTCTCAGTTATTGCATTACCGCAGACAGGGCACTTTTCCACGTTCTCTCCCGTCATTTCTAACCCTCTATCACGGATTACATAACTTTGAGAGGGTTTATTTATTGTCTAAAAATAATATATAGAACTATATATTTATATGATGAAAGGAGTCCGCTTTTTATATTCGCCGTAATCATGGTCCTTTCCCATCTCCCTCTCCTCCTTGATACAGACCCTGATGTAGACCGCGATGAGGATGGAGCCGAATATCACCGTCAAAAGTGTTGTCCATCCGACCATCCAGCCGTATATCACGAGCATGAATCCCAGATATTGGGGGTGCCGGGATATCGAATAGATGCCGGTGGTAACAAGACCCTCCTCATCCACCCGCCTGTATAATGTCACCCATCCCGCCAGGACGATCACCGTTCCAAGGAGCATTAAAAAGGCCCCGTAGGCCATCGGCGCCGTGAGGGAGAAACCTGTTCCCAGCAACCTTACCGTAAAAAGGGCATTCACCGGAGTGTCGGGTGAAGCATGGAATGCCCTGGACGCGAACATCACGGTGAGAGGGATACCGTACATCTCCACGAACAGGGAGACGAAGAATGCGGTCACCAGGCCGAACTCCTTCAATGACACCTTCTTCCTGAAGGTCAGTGGTATCAGGAACGATGTGAAGAGGACGATATTGATCAGCACTATATGCCACTGGCCGGTGACCATGGAACCCTCGATGCCTCCGGTGAAATGGGCCTTGAAATGGTCCCAGAAGAACGGCATCATGAGAAATGGCAGAAGGAGGACGACCGCAGCAGCGGCCCTTACGGACCATTTGAGACGCGGCCTAGCCCCTGCATCCATGACCATGATAGGTCAGCTCTTTCAAGCAACTATAACGTTTTTCCTTCAATACCGGAGCAACTCGGGCCTGTCCGATATCATTCCACTGACGCCAAGGCCGGCCAGTTTCAGTACCTCTGCCTTGTCGTTCACCGTCCATGCGATGATGCCGAGTCCTGCCGATCCCGCCATTTCCACCATTTTACTGTCAATGAGGTCCTTCCTGGGGAGAACGTACTTGATCCCGATCTCACTGGTGAAATCCACACCCATCGAGGGATGGTCCTCGAACAGGAATCCCAGGGGAATAGCTTTCAGGAGCTCCCTGGCCTGCAGGATCTCGACAGGCATGAAGGAAGAGACAATGATATCCTCTGCTCTCCACCTTCCCCTTCCGATCTGCTCGGCCAGCATTTCGGAGACCGGTTCCGCTGTATCGGGTCCCTTCAGCTCGATATCGATCCCCGCCTTTCCCCGGAACTCGTCGAGAACCTCCGAAAGGAGGGGGACCTTCTCCCCCGAACCGGCATCCAATTCTCTAAGCTCTCTCAAACCGAGGTCCGATACCGCTCCCGTTCCGTCGGTCGTCCTGTTCACGGTCTCGTCGTGTATTACGACGAGTTCCCCGGACCCGCACAGGCGGACATCGAACTCGATCATTTCCGCACCGAGCTCCACGGCCCTCCTGAATGACCGGAGAGTGTTCTCGGGCTCATGGGAGGACGCCCCGCGGTGCCCGATCTTCAGCATGTGTCATCCTCCGGCCGATGGAGGCCTGCTCTCGACCTCCCGAAGCTTCTGTCCCCTGTTCCCCCGGATGAACATCAGAAGTATAACGCCTGCAAGGATCAGGAAACCGAACAGCGACCCTACCAGAAGGATGACGAAGCTCATGCCCTCGTCCGGACCATCCGGCATGGTTCCGTTGGTGTTTACGGGGTCGTAATCATCGTCGATGGCGTCATCATCGTCATCGGTGACCGTCCCGGGAATTATCACTATCCCGTCGTCGTCAGCCGTATCATCATCGTCCCCTGTTCCCGGATCGGTCCCTGGACCCACATCATCATCATCATCGGAGATGTCGTCGTCATCCGATATCACTGGATAGTCCAGAGGATCGAGCGGATCGGTCCCGTAGAAAAGTTCATCGACGTCGAAGAAACCGTCGTTGTCATCGTCCGGGTCCTCCTTGTCAGGAATGCCGTCATCGTCGCTGTCCAGCTCAGGTGGGTCCATCGTCCTGAAGGAGAGGTAATATGTGGACTGCAGTTTCTCTCCTTTCACCCCGGAGACGCCCCGTATCTCTACGGTATAGGTCGTCCCGTAGGTGAGCATATCCCTCGGGGTTGCTTCAAGGGTGTAATATATGCTGTCATAGGAGACCTCGAAATACACCGGGGTGCTCCCCGGACCGGAGACCGTCATTTCCAGGGAAGAAGGATCGATGTCCTTGTCGAATCGAACCTGTATCGTTGTCAACACATCGATGTCCAGGTCCCCGTTCTCCGGGGTCGTTCCCAGAACCTTGATGAATGGCCTCCCGAGAAGGACAATGTCGATGTGGTCCCCGCCCTCTATCTCGATATCACCTTGATACGGAAGGTAGCCCGGTTCGTCGATGGTGAAATTGTAATCATGTACGTTCTTCTCTCCGGGATCATTGCCGTCGCCATCCCCGTTCAGGTCCCTCTGGTCATAGTGGACCAGGTACCTCTCCGCTATTCCGTTCGGACCTGTCCCCACCGCCCTCTTGTACCCTGTTTCATTGATTATGTTGATCGTCACGTCGGGAAGGGGATCACCTGCCTCATCGGTGACGAGGAAGCTGCAGGTGTGATCCACCAGCAGTCTGGACCTATCGTCCCCGAAGCTGACCGCCTGGCCCTCGAATTCGGAATCCAGGGTCGTAACGGTGGAACCCTCGCCGATATTGAAGTGCCATACCTCGGACCCGGAAGGTCCCCCCCAGGGGCCCCCGATCTTCGAATCGATGACGTCGATCACCGATGAGTCCCTAAGGAAGAACTGGTCGCCAAGGTTGCCATCCACGTTTGAGTCGGCGAGTTCCAAATATGCATTCGATATCTGGAACCCGTCATCATCGTTCTGCCTTACCTCCGACGAATAGACCTTCGCCCTTGAACCGTTGAAGATCCTTATCCCGTCGTAGCTGTTGCTGTTGACCTCGCAGTCCGTGATCTCGACGATGGAATCGTTGATGCTTATCCCAACGTAAAGGTTATCGCGAACGGTGTCCCCGGCTATCGTCGGTCTGGAATCCACTTTGATGTTGTATCCGGCCTCGTTGTTATGCAATCGATTGTTCTCCATTATCGCGTTCGAATACCACAGCAGCATCCCGTTAAGGCAGCCGTATATGTTGTTGTTGGATACCCTTGGATACATATACCCGTTGAGGAGGATCCCGTTGTTGTCGATGTCGTAGATCGTATTGGAATCTATAGTGGGGGAAGAGTAGAAACCGGAGACGATCCCGAACTTCTGTCTGTATACCTGGTTCTTCGATATCAACGGGGACGAGGTGCCGTTCGTGTAGATCGCCGCACCCCCGTTCTCGTAGAAATGGTTCCCTATTATCCTGGGGGACGAGGTTTCTACATGGAGGACATCGCCCATGCATCTGAAGAAGGAGGAATTGAGGATCTGAACGCTGCTCGACCGGACCTCTATGCCATGGTCCCATGGGGCATCCGGATCACCGTAGATCTCGGATACCGAGACCGATTCGAACAGGACGTTTCCTCTGAGCACCATGCGGAAATGCAGCGAGGGGTCCGTCGAGCTTATTATTGATTCATGGGCCACGAAAGCTCCACCGTCCATTACCTGAAGGCCGAACTGACCGTCCGATGTGCAGTTGAACCTGAACTCGACATTGTCCAATACAAGCCTGCCGCTGGCCTCGATGATCAGGTTCCCGTTGGCGATTATCACGGCGTTGGCCCAATTTATGTCATCACCGGATTCGATCACCCAATCCCCGTAGGTCTCGTATACCCCTCCTGATCCCAGCTGGGGCGGGTTCTGTTCAGCAGCGGCCGGGTTGACCATAACGGTGGAGGCTATAATTGAAAGGATAAGGACCAAGACCCTGACGTGATACTCCCCATTCATTCCCATTCGGGGATTGATGATTTCCATTGCTTATTAAAACATTGGGTACATGTTTGCAACGAAATATCAGAAAGGGAGCTTTCCGGGGTCCATTCCCAGATCGTCAATTATCTGGAGAATCTCTCTACGAAGGCTCGGACCGATAGGAGCGCCGAGGTCCCTGTTCTCGAGCCAGTAGACGTGCTCCTTCTCACCGGCCGTATATATCCTTTCCTCCGAAGGGGCCCTTCTGGAGGACCTGAGCTGTCTCATTATCTCGCCCGCCGTCGCTTTGAACTCGTCAATGGGGCAGAAGGCCTCGATGTCCACGGCTATGAAGAAGTGACCGACGTTCACACCGTTTATCATCTTCAGGTAGGGGCCCGCCTGAAGGGCTGACGACAGGACCTCGACCACGGTGGAATATCCGTATCCTTTGTATCCCGCGGTCTCTTCAAGACCTCCAAGTGGGAGGAGTGCCGCGCGTCCTTCCACAAGCGCTTCCAGGATCTCACGGCTGTCCGTCATCGATCCTCCGTCCTCCCCGACGACCAGGCCGGGCGGTATCGGTCTGTGGGTCCTGGCATAGTATTCGATCTTCCCCCTCTGCCATATGGATGTCGCGCAGTCGAGGACGAATGGGAAATCCTCATCAGTTGGAAAGGCAATTGTGAACGGATTGGTGCCGAGCATCCCCTCGGTCCCGAAAGTGGGAGCGACCGCAGGCCGGGCGTTGGTCCCTGTCATCCCCACCATGCCGGAGTCGGCGGCCATCTTGGCATAGTATCCGGCGATCCCGTAATGTGTGGAGTTCCTGACCGCCACCATGCCCATCCCGTATTTCCCTGCTTTTTCAATAGCAATGTCCATCGACCTTTTCCCAATGGCATGTCCAAGACCGAAATGCCCGTCAACGACAGCAGTCGTGGGGGTTTCCCTGACGACCTCCATCTTCGCTCCCGGATCGAGGAGACCCTTCCTGATCCTGTCGTAATAGAAAGGTTTGAACCTGTTGATCCCGTGTGAGTGGATCCCCCTCCTGTCGGCCTCGACCACCACCTCGGCGCATATCTCGGCATCTTCGGCCGGGACGCCGATCCTAAGCAAAGCTTCAAGCATGAACTCCTTCAGGACCTCAAAAGGCACCCTTGCGATATCATCCGGCATATCGATCACCTGACACGGGACAAAACGGCAGGGATATGGAACTCCGCCTAGACTACGCGGAAGCCCTACCCTTCGCGCCGCAGAACGGACATATTATGGATGGATCGCCGCTTTTTACCTTGAAGGTTCCAGAGCAGCTCGGGCAGCGAAGTGTGTACTCCTCCGCGGGGCTTCCGCCGAACCTTTCCTTCAAGAGCTCAACGGTCCCATCGTCGAGGTCCCCTTCCGCACCGCATATCGGACATTTGGCCGTCTCGGTGACCTCCTCCAGTTCGAATAGGTTCTGACAGGAGGGGCATACTATGGGAACGGGTTCGATCGGGGCCTCCTCGTCCGCCTCGACCTCGGCTTGCGCACCCTCCTTCTCCGCCTCCTCCTCACCGGGAACATGGTCGATGGAACCGGTAGCTCCACAGTGCTTGCAGGTCATATGCAGGGGCCTTTCCCCCGTATCGGTGACCTTGAAGACCTTGGTGCAGGCCGGGCACTTGATCCTGATGGTCCTGGGAGCACTCGTTTCCTCCTTCGGAGGCTCGGCCTGCTTCGGTGTTTCGGCCGCCTTTGGCGGTTGTACCGCTGGAAGGCTCGGCTTCGCCTGACCGGGAGGCAGTCCGCCGGGAGCGACCATCGGAGGTATTCGCGGCCCGGGGATGGGCGGCGGAAGAAGATCGTCCCAGTCCCTTGGTTTCCTTCTTAACAAGAAGTACAGCCCGACACCGACGACCGCGATGATGGCGACCACAGCTATTATCAGGTACAAATTGAGCCCACCCTCGGACTGGTTCGAAATCCTGATCGTTATCGAGGTCTCGGACTGGATGTCCTCAGCATCGTTGACGGTGTATCGGACCGTCAATGTCAGGTCCCCGTTGGGATGCTTCGCCGTATCAAGGTCGTAGGTCCACTGGGTCGTCCCATCCGCCGCCTTCCAGTCATTGTCCCCTTCCTTGACCTCTACTTTGTCGACCTCGAAGCCCCTGACCTCTCTTATCCTCCCTGAAATGGTCACGAGACCCGACACCTCGCTCCCCTCCGTAGGATAGGAAAGTGTGGGCGGCTCCATCTCCACGACAGTTACCGAGGTCCTCGTGCTCGATTCCAGAAGACCGTCGGTGACCCTTAGTTCGACCTCGTAGGTCCCTTTATCGAAATAGGTATGCCTGGCCTGGAAGGCCGAAACGGTCGAGGACTCCCCATCGCCGAAGTCCCAGTAATACTCCAGCTTGTTCCGGTCCGCCCTATCGTCATCGTCGGCGCTACCGGTGAAGGTCACCTGCGCTCCTGCAAGGACCTTTGTGGACGGGCCGACCCTGATGGACAGCGTGTCCGGAGGGTGATCGCCCCGAAGTTTTATTTCCAGCGTGTCCCAGAGGCCTCTGGGGTCGGTAACATTTAGCAGCACGGTCTTCAGACCGCTCGATGTCAGCTTGACCTTTACCTTCCTCCCCGTTTCATCCACGTCGTTGTCCTCAATACCGTCGTCGTCGGAGTCCACCTGGGGATCGGTATCCCACGAATAGGTAAGATTGTTCTCCTCCCGATCGTTTATCTCACCGTTCCCGTCGGAATCATCATCGGGGTCGATGGAAGGGGTCGCATCAAGCTCTATCTCTCCCCTTTCGTCGGAAAGCGGGACGATGATCTCCCCCTCGATCAGCTGGTTCGCTATGGCTGCGATCGGAGCCTCATTGGGATAGACCACCTTCACGATAGATGTGGATTCTCCCCAGGCAAATCCGTCAGATACCTGGAGAAGGACCTCGTACTCACCTTCGACGTTGTATTTCCATGAAGGATCGAATCGGGAGGAGTCGAAGATCCCGTCCCCGTCGAAATCCCACCTGTATGACAGGGTATCATTATCGTTATCATAGGAGCCATTTGCCGAGATGACGAAGGATTCCCCCACCTCCACCGTTATCCCTTCATCGCTGACCGCTACCGGTACGGAATTGATGGATATGGTCAGGGCTAACGCATCGGTGCTGTTCTCTTCGGACCCGTCATCAACGGTGAGGGACATCTCATATCTGCCGAAATCATCCCAGGAATGGGATACTTGGTCACCGGTCGCAGTGCTTCCCTCGCCAAAGTCCCATTGGTACTTCAGATCGTCCCCGTCGGGGTCCGAGGACAGGGCTGCCGAGAATTCTCCCGCCTCTGATTCGTTCAAGGTTGGCAGCGATCCTCTCAATTTGATGCCAACGGTCTTGATGATCGCCTCCGGAGGACGGTTGAAGGACCATATGTTGATCCAGTCAGAATCGGTGAGCCCGTCTGTGTCCTCTACCTCGAGTGTTATGTTATGGGGACCTTCCTGGAAGGTCGTTGAGACCACGGGACCGTACCCGATGACCACAGGCGCTGGAAGGTCCGTCCTCCAGGTGAAGTTCATCGTCTTGATGGTGTCGAAGGAGTTCGCGTCCTTGGTTCCCGATGCGTCCAATGTTACGAGCTCGGACTTTCCATACCTCAGGTCCGTCCTGGAGGGCCTTACAGATATGGAGACCTGAGGGGCGAAGGGGTCCTCCCTTACCTTGATATCCAGACTTTCCTCGGAGGAGCCGCCGTTCCCGTCCTCCACCCTGAGGGTTATCCTGTGCCATCCCAGCTCAGTCAGGACGGCTTTAAAGTATCTCTTCGTCGAGAGCTGGCCGGAAACGTTAGATGTCCATCGGTAAGTAAGCTGTGCATCCCTGCCCTCCGGATCGCTGGTGCCGTTCGCCGTGAACTCTATTGGTGTGGACCTCATGTAGAACGGACCTTCGCTCCCGGTCGGAGCGGGAGACCCTATCGTGATCCTCGGGGGCTCATTGACATCCACTATGATATCCACCGTATCTACAGAGAACTGACCCGAGGGATCGGTCAGGGTCAGCTGGAACGTGATGGTCCCCACGACCGATACCGTGAAGGTGGGTGTGGAGGAGTTTGCCGGAGACACTTCTATTTCCGGGTGTGTTGTGCTCTCCCATTCCCATGTGCAAAGCTCCAGCTCCTCGTCCGATGACCTGGAGCCGTTCAGCATAACTATGTCGTTCATCAGCACGCCGGTGATGTCGTCCCCAGCATCCGCGACGGGAGGCTCCCCGGCCTCGTCCGAAGTGGTTCCCGTTACGGGCAACGATAGGAAGGATCCGAATATAACGACCATTAGAAGGAGAGATGACAGGACATATGCGCGGATGACCGTTCGTTTTTCAATCCGTCCATCTGAATATCTGACCAAGCGGATCACTCCTTCGCACGAAGAATGGGTGTCTGGTTCTATGAAAGGATACGATATAAATTCTTTGGCCGAACCTTGTCCTTTGAAACTAGAAGAAATCCTTAAGGATCATGATGTCGTCCATCGGGCCGATCACCTTTATCTTCTTCATCGCATACGCCATCAAAGGGTTCAACTTCCGATCAAGCATCTTCTGGAAGGTCGCAACATCTGTCTTCACGACGACCGTCGCATTGTCCATCGTGCCTTCTATAGCTTTCAGGACCCTCCCGTCCTTTATCTCTATGATGTATTCCTTGTCATCGGTGAATTTGAGAAGAAGGGTCCTGTCCTTCGCCTCGGCGATCTCCCTGATCTTGGGATCGGTGTCGATCTTTTTGTTCACGTTCTCGACCATATTGTTTAGCACATCAAGCATCTGAACCACTACCTTGACCTCCGGCTTCCGGTTTCCAAACCGCCACTTCCCCGCTCTGCGGGTTCAGGACGATGCGGTCACCGGTCTCGACGCGCCCCCAATCATCGGGAGGCACCCGGTGAACGAGGGGGATATCGGCGAGAATGCAGCCTATGGATATAATGGCATCGGCCTTCAGCATGACCATTGCGGCCGGAGCATTGCCGTTCAGCCTGAGATTGTAGACCACGTACGAGCCGACCGTTGACCCCGCCCCTTCCCTGAAGAACAGGACCTTCCCCTTGATGAGCATCCCGGCCCCCTCCTTTTCGAGGATGCCTGTTGAGGGATCGACGTCGCCCAGAAAACTTATGGGGCCGTTGAAGACCAGAGCCTCCCCTTCCACAGACGCCTCCCCCACGCCTCTAAGGGGGTCCCCCTTCAAGGTTATGTCGGGTAAGCGCTCCATCACCGATCACTGTCCCTTGTCCTCTTCCTTCTTTACCGTCTCTCCAGGGGGCCTTTGGGCAGGCGGGGCCTGGGGGAGAGGTTGAAGTGCAGGGGGCGGAGACGGCATCCGGGGCACGGAACCTGGTGGCTGCTGGGGAGGGGGCGATCCTGCCTGAGGTACAGGCTGCTGGGAAGCGGGGAGCTGCTGGACCGGAGGAGCCTGCGGCAAAGGTTGAGCTTGCGGCTGGGGCGCTGGTATTTCCTGGGTCTCCTGTTCGGGGGCCGCTTCCATCATAAGTGCCAGCGGGTCGATCTCCTTGGTGGGATCGGAGGTTTCCGGAACTCCCGTTTCAAGGGTCATCCCACTGTCGAACATAGGCCCCTGACTGGCAGCTTCATTATCGACGAGGGACTTCTTGGAAAGCTCGGATGCGGACTGGCCCTGATGGTCGTAAGGGTTATAGGAGGAGATGGTCTCGAAGTGTTCCGTGACCATGCCCATGTCCTCCTCTGCGTTCCCGTAGACCTCGCCCTCCATCTGGGTGGGATCAGCGGTCAGGACCGAATCGTACTGGTGGAGCTCCTCGGTGTCGACCCTGAGCTTCTTCTGCTCGAGCCTCCTGGCGATGTCTTCCATCGAGCCCATGCTGTCGGAATAATCGGGTCTATCCGTCTTCTTCTTCTGGCGTTCCATCATCTCTTCCCTCGTGGCCCTGCGCCACGCGGAGTACCTGAGACCCTTCCAGTGCATATGCTGATAAATAGGGTCCCATACCTCCACAAGGAGCTCGGCATGCAGTTCCTTGGCCATCTTGAGAGCGTCCTTCCTCAGCTTCTCATGGGATTTCTGAACATCGAACTGGAAGGGGTCCGTGCAGAGGGCCCAGCCTCGGCTCTCCAGCTGTCTGAAGACCTCCCTCTCCCTGTCGATCAGGATAGTCTCGAACCTTATCTCCTTCTTCTTTCCGAACAGGCTCACAATGGGCACCTCCGGCTGGAATGGTCACGAAGCTTCGGAACCACCACCCCAAGGTAGAGGTGATTTGGGTTATTTTTTTATTTCTCCTATGGCTTACGCACCTTACGCGGTGAAAACTGCGTTCGAGTGTTTGGTATGGCGTTGACACCAAGGGACCCAAAGGGTGCAAAGGAAGAGAAGGCAGAGGCCTCCAGGAAGGTCCCGTGGGTCTCATGGATAGCGATCACCCTGGGTGTTGCCATGACAGGTATCGGCCTGCTCCTCCTGATGTGGGGCTTCATGTGGCAGGCTGACGTCGGTGAGCCGCAGAGCCTCAACGGGGAGGAGCTTCGCGGCGGTCCAGGACTCATACCCCTCGGTGCGGGAATGTTCACGGTGGGGGTCCTGTGGATACTCACAGGTTGGAGGGGCTTTAAAAAGGACAGGGCGCCCGATGACCTGATGAAGTGCCCGCACTGTGGGAAGATGATCGAATCGGACCTCAACTTCTGTTATTTCTGCAACACCACCTTCGAGGAGGAGGAAGAGGATATGGAGGAGGAAGAAGGGGCAGGAACGGACGCGCCCGGGAAGGAAACACCCCCTTCGGATACAAGGAAAAGGGCAAAACCCTTCGCTCCCGGTGAAAGACCGTGAGGAACCTCACCGAAAGTATTTTCTTAAGCTCGTTCATACGGTCATTCATGAGGACATCTCTCAGCGCTCTCAAGCGAAGCAGGATATTCAAGGACCAGTCGAAACTGTCCTTCGACTTTGTCCCGGAAGAGCTTCCCGGAAGAGAGAAAGAGCTCGACAATCTCGGCCGCCTTTTCAGGCCTGTGGTTTACGAAAGGATGGGACAGACGGCGCTCGTGACAGGGCCGGTGGGGTCCGGAAAAACAGCCGTTGTCAAGAGGTTCTGCGACCTGCTGAAGGAGGCAGGGCTCGAGAACAAAAGAAGGATCGACGCGGTGCATGTGAACTGCAGGAACCGCAAATCGGAATCCATGGTCCTCCTGTCCATACTCACACACTTCGATTCCCGGTTCCCGGACAGGGGATTCTCCATCCCCGAGATGATCGAGATACTGAAAAAGCACCTCAAGAAAAGGGAGTGCCATCTAGTCATAGTGCTCGACGAGGCCGATGTCCTGCTCAAAAGGTCCGGTTCGGACCTTGTCTATTCCTTCACAAGGGTCCAGGAGGAGGACCCTGAACTGCTCGGAGCGCTTTCCCTCATACTTATCTCGCAAAAATCCATCGTGCAGCTCATGGACAGGGCCTCGCTTTCAACGTTCAAGAGGACGAACGTCATCGAATTCGGGAAGTACGATCGTGATATTCTCAGGCAGATCGTGGACCAGAGGGTCGATCTCGCATTCCATCCGAACGTTGTCGAAGATGGCGTGTCGGAGATGATCGCTTCGATGTCGGAGGAGTACGGGGATGCGAGGTTCTCGATAGAGCTTCTGGAGAAAGCGGGCATGGTGGCGGAGGAGAAGGGGGCCGACATGGTCGTTC
Organism: Thermoplasmatota archaeon; assembly: GCA_049472215.1. Lineage (GTDB taxonomy): Archaea > Thermoplasmatota > Penumbrarchaeia > Penumbrarchaeales > Penumbrarchaeaceae > JAFGLL01. The sequence continues at coordinate 39,181 of JBLIRH010000007.1, forward strand.
CCGAGCACGCAAGATGGGCGAAGGCGGAGGTCAAACCATTTGTCTTCGAGGAGACCATCCACCAGCTGAACATCCACGAGCAGATCATGCTGCTCGCCGCTTCCCGGCTTCTGAAGAACTCCGCTTACTGCTCGACCGGCGAACTCGAATCGGAATACCAGGCACTCTGCGAGCAGATCAACAAAAGACCCCTGGGCCACACCCAGTTCTGGCAGTACATGAAGGAGATGGACGCCTTCGGGCTGATCACCACCAAGAGGTCCGGGAAGGGAACAGTTGGCAATACGACACTGATCACCATCCAGGATGTACCGGTCATAGAGCTGATAGATTTCCTGGAGAGCAATCTGCTGAACTAGATCTCGAGCATCCTTTCCCTGAGAACCTTCCAGGCGGGAAATCCAAGGCTTGTCGAGTAGGTGTTGAACTCCCTCGGCGAGACTCCCTGGTCCACCTTTTCCTGAGAGGTCTTTCTCACCCCCGGCAAGATCGACATGCACGAGGCGAACAGTCCCGGTCTGGACACGGCGTCCCAGATCGCTTCCATTATCAACGGCTCCCCCAGCCCGCTTATGATCTGGGCCCATCTCATGAACTCGAGGATCGACTGTTTTCCCGAGTTAACCCTGATATCGGCCACTGCCCTTATGAGCGAGAGGACCCTCTCCTTGCATAGGAGGAACTCAAGGTCCGCCACCAGATCGTCTATCGGACAGTATTCCTCGATCAGTTCGACAAGGTCCGTCTCGTCCCTCAGAAGCTCGGACCTCCTGGTGGCCATGTCCCTGAACATTCCCAGGACCTCGAGCTCCCTGGCCATCGCGAATCCCATGGATATCGAATCTATCAGATAGGATGAGAGAAGGTCGGTCCCTTTCACTACCTCGAGGGGGCGGAGATAGGAGTTCAGGTACTGTGCCCTGATGCCAAGCTCCTCCCTGGCGACCATCAGCACGATGTCCGGAAAGGAGAGAGGTCTGTAGCTTCCAGGGTCCAGAGTGATGAAGAGGTCGGATCTGGGCCTGGCCGGAAGTCCGTCCATATTGATCATTCTCATCGATGGTATGAAAGACCGAAGGTAGGAAGGGGTCTCCAGAAAGCCTACATCGACCTCATGGGGATAATCGATCAGCCTCCGGATACCCCAGTATATCATGCTGTTCCTGATATTCTCGATGGAGCGGATCGTCTCCTGGACCCTGATCCTTCTCTGGGATGCCATCTCAACATCTATATCGTGAAGGTCCAGGTCCGTACCATAGAAGTCGGAAAGCTCTTCCATGGTTCGATTCAACCCTGGGATCTCATTGTAGAGCTCAAGAACAAGTGATTCTTCCATCACCGCCGCCCTGTCCGGACATGCGTACAGCTCACCCAGTATCCTCGGATAGATGTCGCCTCTTCCGACATGTCCGTCGCCCTCTTCGAGGGTCGAGATCACATCCTCGTGACTGTACCTGGATATATCGCCAAGGGTGAAAAGCTCCCCGTACTCGGTCGTTATTTCGAGAAGGTTCTTGACAGGTTCTGCAAGCATTGGGGACCTGGGCAGGCCCTTGAGCAGGTCCTTCAACCGGTCGATACCGAATAGGGACTGGAACTGGACCTCCAGCGGCCACCTCATTATCCGAAGATCGGACGATGCTCTTTCCAGATAGGCCCTGGAATCCTTCAACAGAGGCGGCAATAGAGGGTTCTGGATGCCGCCCTTGATGATATGGGCGGTGATGTACCGGTAGATGTCGTCAGGGGGCCTCTGAGGCTCCTGCAGGTCCAGGTCGCACCTTGAACACCTGAGAAGCGATCTCAGGGAGATGTCGAGGGTGGACCTCCAGATGGCATCAAGCTCACTGCGTCTGGTCCTAATGTTCTCCCTGCTGGGTATGAACAGGGTTCCCCCTGCTTCATCTATTCCAGATAGATAGGCGTCGCCGGGTCTCAACCCCTTCCAGAGCTGGAAGGCAGCGGTCTCAGGGTCTTCCATCGTCCCTCGAAAGATGATGGCTCCTCAGGATATCAGAGTTTTGGTGGAGGAGGCAGGTCGGGAAGCTTCTTCAGACCCGAGGGCGCGGGTTCCACCGGGGTCTCTTCCTCTGCAGGCATCTCTCCGAAAAGGTCATCGACCTGGCTTTCGGCCGCGGGCTCTTCGGACTCCACAGGTGGTTTCCATACGTTCTCTTCCTCGGCACCCTGGGCAGAGGATTCCTCGATCTGCTTGTGAGCCTCCTCCATGAAGCCCTCGAGATAATCGTCCTCCGGGGGCTTCTCGGCCTCCTGCGGTGCGGGAGGCAGCCGCTGCTGCTGAGCCGGAGGCATCTGTGGCACCGCCCCCTGAGCGGGGAGTGCTCCCGGATAGGCCTGTCCCGGCAGCTCGGCACCGTACATCTGCTGCTGGATCATAGGCTGGGGTTTGGACATGAGGACATACATGAAGAACCCGAAGGCTCCGATGAGGATTATGGCTATGATCACTATGAGAACGATCCAAAGTAGTGAGAAACCGCCGCCGTCATCGGATATTATCGGCGGGTGATCGTCTATGTCGAGGGGATCCGAGCCGTATTCGAACTCCTGGAAATTGGTGAATCCGTCCCCGTCCAGGTCTGTGACCTTATCGTTGGGGTCAAGCTTGTTGAGGCCGTTCTCCTCCTCGTAGATGTCAGGCATCCCGTCCCCGTCGAAATCAAAGTCGGGATCGATCTCAACCGGCTTCTCGACGATTATGAAGGTGATCTCCTCGAAGGACTCAGCTCCGGAGGGGTCCCTTACGGTGAGTTTCACATAATACTGGTTGTCGGACGCCCAGCTGTGGGAGACCCTCTGTCCGACGACCTCGCCGGTCCCGTCACCGAAGTTCCATATGTAGGTGAGGTCGTCGCCGTCCTGGTCCTCGACATCATCGCACCAGAAGCTGATGTTGTTCCCCGGATAGCGAATGATTGACTCATCGTACCTTATCCTGGGTTTCTCCGGCGGATCGTTGGTATTCACGATCTCGTAATTGACAAGGACCGTGTCGGCCGCTCCATCCTCGTCCTTCACGGTTATCCTGACGGAGTGCAGCCCCACCATGTCCTGCGTCGGAATGATGGTGAAGTTCCTGGCGAACTCGTTGCCCAGAACGGGGGTGGGCTGCCATGAGGGATCGTTGGTGGTGAAGGAGATGTCGTCCCGGGGATCTATCTCCTCCGCCTCGACGTTGAGGGTATAGGGTTTGTCCTCGAAGCCGTTGAGCCCGTTGGTGGAATCCAGGGTGATCTTTCCTTCCTGGGGGGCCTCACCGTTGATGGTTAGTATCCTGGGCTTGTCGTTCACGTTGTCCACGTAAAGAACGACGCGGACCTCCTGGCTCATGGCTCCCTGGCTGTCGCTGCAGGAAAGGGTCGTTTCCGCTATCCCCAGGATGGCATCCTCGTTCGTCGGGAAATATGTCAGGTATGCCTTCATGGGATTCGTCGGGTGGGGGTATGCCGCCCACCCCGGCGATCCGACGTTCCACGTCAGGCTGTCGGCGATCCCTATTGCGATGTCGGGATCGTAGGCTTCGACCGTTAGATTGAGCTCGATGTCCTCGTCGACGTTGCGGAAGGTCGGTTCGTCCTCGACATCGAGGTTGTCGTATACAATCCCCCGGTCCCTCCACTCGATGGTGGTGAGAGAAGGTTTGTCGTTGCGGTTCGTGACTATGAACTTCAGAATGAGATAATCGTCGGGTGAAGGGGAATGCCCGTCATCGACCGTCACCTGGATCCATGTCGTTCCGACCTCATCATTGGTCGGAAGGAAGTTGTACTGTCCGTTGGAGTTGATGGAGAACGCGGTTGTCGTCGCGTTGTGTTCGTACTCGATGTCATCCCCGTCCACATCGAAGGCATGGATCCTCTTCGATTTCAACGGGGTGTTCTGCATTACAGTGATCTCGATCGCCTGGTGATCGTTGATCTGTGCCGGTCCCGAAGCGACCTCGACCTTCTCGATGTACGCATCGTCGTTCACGGATGCTATCAGGACCGAGAACTCGTTGGACAGGACCGATAGATCGTCACCGTCGTTGTATATCCAGTTGGGACCCCAATCGTAGCATCTTATCCTGAACTTTGATAGAATGCTGTTGCTGTGCCAGTTGTCCTCTGTCACACGCATGGAAAGCATATGGGTGTCCGGATCGATGTCGAACTGTATCTCCGGGTCCGCGTCGACACTACTCACGACCTCGTAGCGGAGCCTCGCGTCGTGCTCGGCCTGGGGGTCCGAGAAGTGGTCGTCAAGGTCCGTCAGGTTCATCCACGGGCCGGTGTCCTCGTCGAAGACGAGGTTCTGCATGGGTAAGTTGAACTGGGGAGGACCGTTGGGCGGGATTATTACGGCATTCAACGCGGTGAGGTTGTAGAAGACCTCCGCATTGCCTTCGGCACCTGCGTATGCGGAGGTACCGGCGAGCCATAGCTGAAGAGGGGAGCACCCGAACCATACGAACTCGGCATGTTCCAGGAAGCCGACTGTAAATGGATCGTTCCCGAATAGTACCCCTACATATGGGATGTTGCCTCCCGATGTGAAAATGTTCAGTTGTTGTGCGGTGTAATTGTACCATATCAGGTACAGGAAAGCTATCGTCGTCGTGGGGACCCTCGCGCCGTAAAGGCCGGGGCCCGCATAACCATACATTCCGGTCCTTTCCTCCGTCGCAACGTCGAACCGGAGGCTGAAGCGGACCTCGTCGTTGCGGTCCACATTGAGACCGCTGTCCGTTAGCATATCGCTCATATCGTACCAATCAAAGAGGTCATGTGAGCGGTTGACGCTCTTCATCCGGATGCTGTTGCGGTTCGTATTGTTCACCAGCATTCCGCTTCCGAAGAGACCGTTCCCCTCGATGGATGAGACCTGTGTTATATCGATCTCCATTGTATAGTTCAAAGTCGTACTGTTCCAGGCACGGAACTCGAGGATAACGGGATAGATGAAATTGATATTAGGAGCACCGTCGGGAACGATAACTATTGTGGATGTGTTCCCGTGGAACTTTCCGGTCACCTCGTAGTCCGCATCCTGGAACTGCTGGAGGATGAAGTTCACGGCGTATGCCTGGGTTGCCAGAGAGGCGTTCTTCTTGACGGAATCCTCGGAAAATATCTTGACGACAAGCTTGTCGATGCTACCGTTTCGTGTGTCCACGGTGAGGTTGATCCAGAAATAATCCTGATCGTTGAATGAAATGGTCGTCCCCGAGATCGTGGACGTGACGTTGTTGGTTACCTTGTCCCCATTCTTGAGGTAAGTGGCATTGGAAAAGTCGTCGTTCTCGTCCTTCTTCGGGGCCCATGCGGACCTGGTGGGCTGATCGTTCCTCTTGTACCAGCTCATATCGCCGTAGATCGAGGCCATCGGATTTGTGGGGTCCTTTACATCCACGGTTTCAAGCGTTGCCGCCCCCATATCAACGAGGTCATGGACATCGTAGTAAGGATCGACATTTTCGTAGATGGCGGGACCTTCCTCAAGCCCTGGCTGGGTTTCCTGTCCTACATTGGCCGTGGTTCCTGCTCCTACCAACGGGACCAGGGGCGCCAACAACATGATCGCTATCAGAAGTCCAAAGAGAGAGGTTCTCTTCATCGCAAATTCCTCCATGCAGCTGCTTCGATTCGCAAGCGTATTTTTCCCCTTTGGGGACCGCGAATACTCCCAATGACAGTTCGGGTTATAAAGTGTTTGGGGTTACTTGAGCCAGGACCAGTGTCATCTGGACGCTCAGTCCACACGGGACCATACCTCGTCCGGGATCTCCTCGTACACGTTATAATCCTCGGATGTCGGACACTGCTCGACATCATCGCACGCCATGGTATTGATGACGTTCTTCTTCAGAAGCCAGTAGTGGATCCTCCACTCCCTGCCGTCGTACAGGGTTGTCTCTTCCCGTTCCGTGACCAGAAGGCCGAAGTCCTCGAGCATGTAGAAAAGGTCCCTGTCCTCGGGTTCAAGGATATTGTCGACGATCCTGTCGCCGAACCCGAAGAAATTGAGAACATGGTATGCCATGTTCTGTGCATCCTCGCGGCTCATGTTGTGTTCCTTGTAGCTGTTGATAATGGCTTCCGTCAAGCGGTTCAGACTGACAATGAGCTCCATCTGACCAATTGGCATGGGATTACCTCAACCGACCGTGTACACGCTTCTGAACAAGCGAACGCTCATGGGAGCGGAGAGCGCCTATAAAAGAGGGCATATTTAACCGTTTTGGGAACGAGGAATTGTCTCTTACCGCGCCATCGGTTAGATGATTCATTAGAAAACTATTATATCGACTGTGACCTTGTGGTTGAACCGCGCGCTCCCTGGAGGTATCGTTTTGCCCGAGGACGAAAGGCAACACAAGAAAAGGTTGAAGGAGGCCCAGAAGGTCTACGACAGGAACATCAAAGCCTTCTCGCAGGGAAAGATCACAAAGGATGAGCTGAAGGAAAAGCTCAGACCCTACAAGTTCGAGCTGAAGGAGCTTGGATACCCGGTGAAGATCAAGGATGACGAAAGACCGCCGGGGGAAGCAGAGGTAGAAGCGAAGGAGGAAAGCAAACCCGCCAAGGTGCCCGTATCCTACAAACCCTGGTCCAAGAGGTCCTCGCTCACCGTCGATGAGATCGAAAGGAGCGTGGACATCCTTTCCATAGGATCGTCGCCGTCCGAATCCCTGAAGAGCCTGTACAAGTCAAAGTACGGCGAGGAACTTCCCCCGCCCCAGGACCTGATACCCTTCGAGAGGCCGGGAAAGGAGCTTCCCTCCAGCAAACCCAAGGCGGCGCTTCCGGCTGCAGAGGAAGAGGAAGAAACGACAGTGGCCGGAGAGAAGAGGTCCTTCTGGAAATCCCTCGTGAAGGGAAAGAAGGAGAAGGGAGCGGAGGAGACCTGAAACAGGTGTGACCATGGAAAAGGACCATTACGACCAGGCAGCTACCGTCTTTTCACCCGATGGCAGGGTCTATCAGGTGGAATACGCCAGGGAGGCCATAAAAAGAGGAGGGCTCGCCCTCGGGATCGTATTCAAGGACGGGGTCCTTTTCACCATAGACAAATCGATCTTCAGCCCCCTTATCGAGGAAGAATACCTTGAGAAGTTCTTCCCGATAACGCACCAGGTCGGTGCGGCAGCTTCCGGGCTTATCGCGGACGCCAGGGTACTCGTGGACATCCTCCGGGACAAGGCCCAGGAAGAGGCCCGGAGGTACGGTGAGACCCCGGACCTCAAGAGCCTTGTGATGTGGATCTCGCGGATATGCGAGATCTATACGAGGTACGAGGGGGTAAGGCCCTTCGGCACAGCCCTTATCATCGGGGGGAGGGACACAAACGGCTTCCATCTGTACGAGACGGACCCCTCCGGTGTCTTTCAGGAGAGGAAGGCCACGGCCATAGGAAAGGGCTCTCAGAAAGCGGTCGAGTTCCTTGAAAGGAGCTACAGGCAGGGCATGACAAGGGAGGAAGCGATCCAGATGGCCCTGAACGTGCTGAAGGAGACCCTCGAGGACCGGCCTCAGGACGACCAGAAAGGGGAGGAGATCCATATCCTCACCGACAAAGGGTTCGAGAGGATCGACCTGGACGACCCCCGGGATATAGAGAAGTACATCAGAGAGCTCTCCAAGGAGACCAAAAAGGTCAAAGGACCGGGGAGGGGTAAGAGAACGGCAAAACCAAAAACCCCCTCCGGACCAGCCGATATCGGGGAGTTCCTCGATACTATCCCGAAGCTCTCAAAGCAGGGAAAGGACGCACTGATCGAGAAGTACAAGGACATTGAAGGTCTGAGGAAGGCCTATTTTGACGACCTTCTGAAGATAAAGGGTGTCGGCAGGGCCACCGCCGAGAGGATCGTAAAGGCCCTTGAAACACTGAATTGATATCCGGAACCTAGAGGTCCCTGGTGTTCTTTATCAACTTCACACAGGCTTCCACCGCGGAGCGGGCATTGTCTATCCTTGCCTGGGCCTGGCCCCTTGTCATTCCAGGGCCGGTGATCCCCAGACCGACCGGTTTTCCGAATTCCAGTGAGATATCGATGATCTTTCTTGCCGCATGCTGCATGACGACCTCGTCGTGGTCCGTCTCTCCCTCTATGACGGCACCGAGGGAGACCACTCCGTCGATATCGTCCCTTGTTATCAGCTTCTTGAGTGCGAAGGGCATATCGTAGACTCCGGGAACGGTCACCTGCTCTCCGATCTCGCACCCCAGGAACTCGGCGTGCGCCTTGGCCCTCTCCAGCATCATCATGGTGATATCGAAGTTATACTCCGACACGACGAAACCAAGCCTGATCCTATCTTCGCTCATATTTACTCCTCCTCAATGTTTTACAGCACTTTTTTGATCTTCATCTGCGGGTCCGACATCGGGGAACCCTTGCCTCTGCCCCGTTCCCGCCTGCTTCACCAGCTTCTCGGGTTTGAAAAGCAGGAGATAGGCGTTCCTGGCATGCTCACGGGCCCTGTTCTCGGCAAGGGATACCAGCTCCGCGTCGCTTACCGCTTCGTCCATGTGTACGAATACCTCTATGATGTGGGTGTTCGTCATCAACTGCGCCTGTATGATGCCCTGGCTCGCCTCGTGGGCGCAGACCTTGTCGATGGCCTCTTTACCCGGCATCCCAAGGGCGATCACGACCTCGCATGATTCCTCCTCGATCAGCTTCTTGCACGCCACGGGGAGGTCCTTTACACCGGGGACCGTTCTCCTTATGATCCTGAACCCGCTCCCGGACTCCCGGAGCTCGTGCTCGGCGACGGACCCCATGTCCACCCGTGAAAAGGTCGTATCCACAACGCCGATCCGCTTCAGCAGATCCCTCCCTTCTTTATCTTTTCCAGAAGGTCCGAAGTGGCCTGGATGTCCCCCGCCCTCCTGTCCAGGCGAACGAGCTTGATGTCCATTCCCCTGGATGCAAGCTCCTTCCTGAGGTCCTCCTCATCCTTGACCTGGTCGTAGCCCAGAGCGATGATGTCGGGGCCGATCTCGTTCACGATCCGGAACCTGTCGGCCTCGTAGCCAAGAACGGCGGCGTCCACCCATTTGATGGCGGCGACCATCTCTCTCCTTGCCCTCTCATTGACGATCGGGTGTCTTTTCAGGTTCTGGACGGTAGTGTCCCTGGCTATGACCACAACGAGCTCGTCTCCCAGGGCCTTTGCCTGCTCAAGGAACGAAAGATGGCCCGGGTGCATCAGGTCGAACACGCCCGATGCCATTACCCTGGTCCCTTTCTTCTTGGATAGCACCCCCGCGACATGGGACTCTGACTCGAAGTGCGGGGAGACCTCTGCATCACCATGGGGTTTCGGGGCGTAGGTCCGCTTCCATTCCCCGTCCCATTGTCTCCAGGCTTCGATTATCTGATAGCCCTCCAGGAAGGGGATGCCATGCTTTCTGGCATATTCCATGACCTCTTCCTTGGGCATGGCGGCGCCGTCCTCCCCCATCATCTCGCATCCGACGGATACGCCTGAAAGACCTGCCATGGTGGAGAGGGCACAGGAGAGCTCCGTGTGGCCGAACCTGTTCTGAAGGATGTGATCGGAACCGATGCAGATCGGAACATGCCCCGGGGACCTGAAATGCTCCCCGAAGTTTGTCAAGGCCTCGGCATCGGTCATTCCCAGCACATCGATTGCAAGCTCACCGAAGCTTTTGACCGTCAGCGACCGGTCCTTGTCCGTTATCCCGGTGAATGTGTCCCTGTTGTTGATGGCCACCGAGAAGGACGACCTGTTATCGTAGGGGATGTCGTCAGATATCAGCGCGCTGAAGATCGGATAATCCTTCCGAAACTGAGGGAAAACCTCCTGCAGGAAGGGGAGACCGAGCTTGTCCCTTATGTCCGGGCGGACCATCAGGAATATGAGTCCGCCACCGTCTTTGCGCATCTGCCTGATGTGGACAGGTTTGCAGAATTCGGCGGGGAGGAAGAGATCGCATTCCTCTTCCCTTCCGTCGGCATCGTACACAATGACGAAACGCCCTTCTCTGTAAGCCCTGAGCGCATTGTCCAGCTCGTTCTCGGCCATTGAACGTGCTATGTTGGTTTTAAACATAAATATTTTGTAATGACCAAAATATTGGTAATTGTCCGTTCATTCAGTGGGTTTGATCTCTCTTTTTTCTGGAGATCTCCTTGAGGTGGACCTCCCCGTCCCCGGACCTCTCCTTCGAGCCAAGGACATCCTTGAGGTCATAGACCCTCCCCTCGATGTCCAGTGCTTTTTCGAGTATGGGTCTGGCCTCATCCATGAGGCCCTTCTTCTGGAGTATACGGCCCTTGGAGTAGAGGGCGGGATAGTACTCAGGATCATGTTCGAGAGATCGTTCGTAAGCCTCCAGGGCATCGTCATCCCTGCCCTGGGCCTCTATGACCGCTCCGTAATTGTTCCAGAGCTGGGGGTCGTCCTCGACTGCATCGAGAAGGTACCTAAGGAGCCTCTCGGCCTCTTCGAACCTGCCGAGCTTGATCAGGACGATGGCCTTGTCATGGAGCAGACCGGGAGGGGCCCCATCCATCGAAGAGGCCTGCTCGTAATACTGGAGCGAGACCTCCAGAAGACCGAGTTCCCGGTATATCAGGCCCAGGATCGATCCGATCCGGTAGTTGGGCTCCAGATAGGGCTCGGCAGTGGTGAAACACAGGGCCGCGGCCCTCCATCTCGCATTGGACAGGAATACCTGGCCGAGGGCGACCAGGCCGTTGATACTGTCAAGTAGCTCCTCTCCCTGGGGCCACGTAGGGTCCCTCATTGCCCGAAGGGCAAGGTCAGCATCTATGAACTGACCCCTGCTCTCCTCCGCCCTTTCGAAACCGTATCTCGCCTCGGAAAGCTGCATCCCGGCAAGGGCGACCAGGCCGTAAAGCTCCCAGGCGTCGCCCAGGCTTTCGTCCAGCTCCAGGCATTTTACCAGCTCCACGCCGCACTTGGAATAAACCCCCTCCTCGAAGAGCGAGACCGCGGCCTTGAGATGCTGAACGGCCTCCACATGCCGATCGTACCCTTCATCCATCATTTATCCAAGTGGTCAGGTAGCGATATAACGATTTCCATCGCCTGCCGGTCCGGTCAGAGCTGCTGCCATCCTTCCTGGCCGAGTACCTCTGCAGGATCCGGATCGGGCCAATCGTTGACGGGATAGTGTTTGTTGCAGCGCGTGCAGCTCAGAAGGGAGGAGCCGTACTGGAACATGGGATGATAACAAACAGGGCAAAGGGGGCGGACCTTCGACCGCGCGCTGCTGTAGAACTTATGCCCCTCCCTGCACTCGTACCCGGAGATATCGTATGTTATCTGGGTAACGACCCTTTTGGTGATGTCCCCGCCCATGAGCTTCAGACCCTTGATCGATATCCTTTCACCCTCGACGGGGACCTCGATCTCGCCATTGATGGACCTTGTGGGGGACCCGCAGGTCCCACAAGGCTTCTTGGGATCGAACCCGGGCTCGACCTTCTTCTTGGGGAGGTCTTCCTCGGGGATCTTCGTGATCCTCTGCTTCGCAGTGGTCATGTCGAAACCGCATTTGGCGCATATTTCGGCACTCTGGTCATACTGATAGGCACTACAGTTGGGACAGTATTGCATCCCCGAACCCCCGCCACACAATGGAGATATTACGTATTATTTTTTACTGCCCCTTCTCCGAAGGTACAGGACGGCCCCTACAGCGACCGCTGCGGCGATCAGGATAATGAAGATCAGAGTGCCACCGGCTCTGGATAACACACCCTGGGAGGAGGGCTCCCTAACGACAAGTTCCACCGTGGAGTCTCCGTCCTGCTCCCATCTTTCAAGCCCCTTGCTTCCTCCCTTGGTAGCGGAAACGTTGTAATCGGAATGAGGAATGAACTCGAACATCGCCGAGCCGCCCTTATCGGTCAGGAGCTCGAAGGAAGCCCCGTCTATGTTGGACGTCACGTTGACGATCGCACCCGGGACCGGGTTCCCGGCCGAGTCCCTGACGAGGACCTCCATGGTCGAGAAGGGGCCGAAGGATGCGTAGGGCCTGGGAATGATATCCTCCAGATCATCGAACGCATATTCCGGGTGCTCCCTGGCATGGTCGGCGACTATGAACGGCTGTCCGCAGGAATGGCCGTACCTTGCCCAGATCTCCATCCTCGAGGCCATCGACCTGTTGGTCACCTTCCCGTCCATCGATCCGTGGGGGTAGCCGGAGGCGTTCTCGACATGGCCGCACAATGTGTGGGAGCAGGGATTGATCTTGTCCTCGACCGTATCGTAATGGTCCCCGAGGTACTCCATTCCCTTGAAAACAGTGATGTTGCCGTAATCCCGGTCCCTGAGCTGCTCGAGCCTGATCCACCTTGGATAGCAGCCATGGTCCCAGCCCTGGGTCGCTCCCATCTCTTCCGCTACCTCGGGGTCCCACGGGTAGTTGCAGGAGCCGAGGAAACCGTTCTTCGTCCTCTTCAGCTCCCATTCGTGGCTCCCTAGCTCCAGGACCGCAACCTCGTTGGTCTTGGCGTCGGCCAGGAGGTAGTCCCCGCAGTATGCACCGTTGGTCTGCTCGAGCATGATGTCGGTGAAGGAATCTATGGAGTCCGCATACTGGACGGCCTTTCTCAACCTCACGAAGGAGGGTACCCCGCCCCACTGATATGGGCCCGTACCCAACGTGGTCTCCGCGATCACCAGTCCAGCGGAATTGGTATAGTACTCGGTTCCGGACCAGATCATGCCTGCGGTCACTTCCATGAATATCCTGTTGCCGCTGTTGGGGATGATATCTATGAAGACCGCATGCGCCGGGCTCAGGAAATAGGGCATCCACAGGGACTGGGCAAGGACGAAACCGCCGTCCTTGGTCGCATCACCGGTCGCAACGAACGCGCTGCAGTGATGCGGTGTCCTTGGTTCATATGTCGGAAGATCGTTATTGAACGGGAGCCACCACCAGGGATTTCCGGGGAGGTCGGTCCGCCACCAGATGTCCCAGATCGCATTGAGAGCGAGTATGTCCCATCGGTCCACGGGGTCCCCGAGCGGGTTCCTTGCACCATTCTCCGATGCCCCCCTGGCGATCCCGTCCATCTCCTGCTTCTGCTCGTCCGGGACATAGAACCAGTAGTTCATCGCGTTCAGCCTGACGACCCTCCAGTCCATTCCGTAGCTTCGCTCCGTTGCATGGGCGTAGGCGGAGATGGAGCGAGGTATCAGATCTGCAAGTAGGCACCCATGCTGGTATCCTATCTCGTCCGGGGACCCGCTGACCTGGATGTACCGGAACCCTTCTTTTTCCCATGAGAAGCCGCCGGAGGGGGTTTGCTGGCCGGTGACGCTTTCACCCGATACGGGTCCGGCCATTGCAGTTAGTGCCATCAGCAACAGGAGAAATAATGGAACGGCCATGGATGCTTTTCCCTTCAACCCGTCACCTCCTCCTCCGGTAAGCAAAGAATGTGGAGGCGATGATGATGGCAAATAGCGCCAGCACCGGTTCGAAACCGGGTACGGACACACCTCTCTGGCGTATGAATATGGAGTATGTGGCGGATTCGGAGACGGAATGCGAAGCGATCGCCTGCTCGGAAGTGACGATGAACTTGATCACAACTATATTGTTCCTCCAACCGTCCCATTTCTTCGGGGTCGCGATATGGATCGGGACCTTGACGGATTTCTGGTACGGGACATCCCATTTGGTCGTGTCGAAGACGAAGGCCCACCCGTTGGACTCCATCGTATCCCTCCGGTCGATCTCTATGGTGACCTCATCGTCCCCGTTCCCCTCGTTGATCACCTCGACCTCGATATCGAACTCACCCCCGGGGGAGGTCTGGATGAACGGCGTGTCGCACCTGACCCTGTATTCGTAGAACTGGTCGATATATATGAAGACATCAAGGGGCTGGACGTCCCCGCTCCTCGTGTTGGGCTCGTAGTTCCATCTTCCCGTGATGGTCATTATCTTGGTTGCGTCCAATCCCGATGTCTTGTAACCAGCTGGTACCCGGACCGATACCGCGAACTGCAGCTGTGTGAAGGAGCTGGTGAGTGTCAGTATGGGAATTGCGGTGACCTCCCATCCCTCGACCTGGGCCTGCAGGTTCACAACGACGAACTGGACGTCGGGGCTTAGAGCTTCCGTTAGGGTAACGAAGCCTTTGAAGGTCACGATCCCGCCCCTTGAAGGGTCTACCTTGGCGTGAAGGGCGCTCTGCCCGGAATCGGGGTTAACGGTGACAATAGCCTCTCCCACGGCCTCTGCATCGTCTGGGAACAGAAGGAAACCTGAAGCCCCCATGAGCACGACCAATGCCATTATGGTCAGAAGCCTGAACCGGACCAACCTCATCGTTTGGTGGAGGTGAACCAACATATTTAATCCTTCTAATAGGAGGATGATAACCCGGGCCTGGAGAGGCAACGATCAAGGGCTGAACGGGATACCTATCCAAAAAGTATTACAACACACCGAACGATACCTTTCGTTCCTAGGAGGTCTGCCTTTGGATTATCTGATCGCTGGAGGTAACGGGTTCATCGGTTCAAATCTGATATCGCATATCCTGTCAAGGGAATCCGATGCCAACATCATCAACCTGGACCTTTCACGAAAGGATGCGATGGAGGATTACATGTCGATCTCTGCCTTCCAGGGCAGGTACACTTTCAAAGAAGGGGACGTCTGTGAGCTGGCCTCCTACGAGCATTACCTGAAGGTCTCTGACGTCGTTATCAACTGCGCCAGCGATAACGACAGGTCCCACTTCTCGGAGAGGTTGGAACGGTCCGTCAGGACCAACATCCTCGGCGCAAGGGTCCTTGCCGACGCTTGCGTCAGGAACAATGTCCCCCTTCTGCACGTTTCGACGGATGAGGTATACGGCTCATGTCCGTTCACGGTCCAGAGAAGGGAAGAGAACTCGCCGCTGGACCCGACGAATCCCTATGCCACCACCATGGCTGCCGGTGAGCGGCTGGTATCCCTGGCCGGGAGGAGGGGCGGGGTCCCCATCGCGATCGTGAGACCGTGCGAGATAATCGGTCCGAACCAGGGAATGACCCATATCGTTCCAAGGACGATAAAGATGATCAAGGACGGAAGACCTCCATGGATACCGGGGAAGATTGGCGAGAGATACCGTGACTGGCTTCATGTTCTCGATCTCTGCTCCGCAATGGAGCTCATCGTCCGGTCCATCACAGGCAAGTTCTCCCCGACGGTCTCGGAGGACGCCCATTCGGAGCACAATCCACCCGGCAAGACCGTCATTTCGGGAACCAGTGTCGCAACGGCTCCTCCAGCCTCCCCCCATAAAAAGCACAAACAGATAGTCAGCGGGGTCACCTATATCAACATCACATCGGAGATGAGGTACACCCTGAACAACATCGTGGAGATGATCATATCGCTCATGGGATCGGAACTCCCTGTCCAGGAGAGGCTTGAGGAGGGCTACCTGGACCTTGGCTACAACGCATCGGGTAGGAAGCTGAACTACCAGGGATGGCAGGCGAAATTCACCGATATCAAGGAAGGGCTCAGGTCCACCATCGAATGGTACGAGGAGCATCCAGAGGTCATAGAATCGATCCCCTCCGGGCGTCTGAGACCATGATCCCTTCTATAAAGATATTTATCGGATGAACATCATTCAACTCCCGGTCATCCCCCGACGAGATCATTTGATTGTTAGTGTATTGAGATATGAAAAAGAGTTTGAATTGATTTCGGAGTTGCAAACATGAAGAGAGAATCGGTCTGTATTTTTATCGATGGAGATTATTTTGACGGGATCCTGCGCAACGAGTTCGATTCCCAAAGGGTGGATTTCTACACGTTTTCCCAGCTTGTCGTACCGGAGGACATGCAGAGGTTCAGGACCTATTATTACAAGTCCGTACCCTTCATCGGGCCGGATTCCTCCCCGGATGAAAAGGCCAGGAACGAGGGTGTGGAGAAGTTCTTGCAGTCGCTGAGGCATCTTCCCAGGTTCAAGGTCAGGACAGGGGAACTGACCAAGACCCAGGACGGCCAGTACAAGAGAAAGGGTGTTAACGTATCGATGGCGATAGACGTCACGAGGCTATGCAGCGAAAGGATCGTGGACCAGATCTTCATGGTCTGTTCCGATCCCGACCTTCTCCCCCTGATAAAGGCCGCAAGGGATATGGGAACGATAGTTCGGCTGTATCACGGGGACAACATTCCCGAAAGGATGCTTGCGGAATCCGATGAGGCGGTCAGGATAGACGATGACCTCATCAGGAGAACTCTCAGGGACAACAACTGGTCGGATTGATCAGGGTGACCGCCAGGAGGAGATCGAGGAAATGATGCCGCTGGGACATCTCGGTATCCCTTTGGTCCCTTTCCTTCTCAGGAAGGAACCGGATTGGGACATTCGCCTTCTTGCTCTGGGGGCATTCCTACCGGACCTTATAGATAAACCCCTTGGACACCTGATACTCCCGGAGAACAACGGCAGGATCTTCGCTCATACGGTATTGTTCGCGGTTGTTGTGATCGCAGCAGCGCTGGCCTACAGACCTCTGATGCCGATGTCCCTAGGCATATCGGTCCATCTTCTCGTCGACGGGATGTTCCTCGATCCGCATGGAGCCTTCTGGCCGTTGTTCGGAGCATTCGAGTCCACGGATTACGAGCTCATCATGTGGCTGCATGCTTTCTCCGACCCGTTCACATTGGTCGAGGAGCTGTTCGGCCTCTCGGTGGTAGCTTTCATAATATGGAAGTACGGACTTTTACACAGGAGAAGGCTGCTGAAGTTCCTGAGGACGGGCAGGCTCCGGCCTATCAGGAAGAAAGGATCGACGGGGAGAAGATAGCAGAAGGTTCTCACAGATCGCTCTGACAGCCTTTGTTATCTTCTGGATGCGGGGTCGTTAGAACACGGGTCCAGCTGGGTCCGGGCCCTGGATCCCTTCGTATGATAAACAATTTATATAATACGGATATGAAGTAAGGTCTTCCCAACAATGGCCGGGATGGTGTAGCCTGGTAGCATCGGGGACTGTGGATCCCCTCGCCCGAGTTCAAATCTCGGTCCCGGCCCTCTTCTAAAAAAAAATGGACAAAGAGGATCGAAAATGGCGGAAAAAGAGGAGGCACCCCAGGTTCAGAACCCCCTGCAGAGTTGCCAGGGCCCTTCGGGTTTCATATTCGTCATTTCCTTCGCATTCCTTTTCCTGATCATGTTCGATCGGAACCTCGGGAACCAGATATCAGACATAGTGGGGATAGTCCTCTATCCGGTCATCGGTTTCGGAGGAAGGTTCCCGCTGCTGACGATGTTCGGGGCCGGCATTTTGACGATCTCCATATCGACCGGGATAAGGCACTTCACCATGGACTGGATAGACCTGGCCAAAAAGCAGAGGCTGATGAACGAGTACAACAAGGCGGTCAGGGCGGCAACCAAGGCCGGGAACCAATCCCTTGTGGAAAGGCTCCAGTCCGAGAACCAGGAGATAATGGGGATGCAGTCCTCCATGATGATGCAGCAGATGAAGGCATCGATAATATCCATGGTCATCGCCATACTGATCTTCAGGTGGCTTTATTCATTCATATGGTCGGTGCCGCAGCCGACGGTGACAGTTCCGTGGGACATGCAGTGGCCCTTGACAGGAACCGCTTTGAGCTCTCTCTGCGGCTCGATCTGCATGAACCCCAACGGCTCGGGGATCCCCTACTGGATCTTCGTCTACATCCCGATAACCGTCCCCATCGGGCAGGCCATGATGAGGGGATTGAAGTACTTCGAGTTCTCGAGCAAGCTGAAGAAGCAGGGGCACGAGGTCTTCGGACCTGTCAAGAAGTCGGAGGAGGAGGAGGAGCCCGTGGAGGAGAAGGGAGCGGGGAAGAAGGGAAAGAGGAAGCCGCGTATGGCAGAGGAGCCTCCAGTGGAGAAAAGACCACGGGACCGGAAAAGGAAGAAACGTTCCGGCAAGAAGGATAAATAGTGCGACCTGTTACCCTTTTTTCACTAGGTTGTGATCTCATGGCAGATGGAGAAGCGCTGAGGTTGATCCAGGTGGGAAAGGTCAAGGAAGTCTACGAAATAGAGGGGACCAACGAGCTCGAGTTCAAGTTCACGGACAAGATATCCGTCTTCGACAAGGTGATCCCTTCCATGATCCCGCGAAAGGGGGAGAGCCTGTGCAGGACCTCCGCCTTCTGGTTCGAAAGGTCTGCCGATCTGGGGGTCAACTCCCATTTCATCAAATTGACCGGGCCCGGCTCAATGAGGGTCAGGAGGGTCAAGGTCGAAAGGGACCTCAGCAGGATCGATACGAACTCCACCTCGATATTGATACCGCTCGAGTTCATAGCCCGGTATTATGTCGCAGGTTCGCTTCTGGACAGGATGAAGAAGGGAAAAGTCACTAATGAGGAGGTCGGGTTCCCCCATGATCATACCCCGAAATACGGGGAGCCGCTTCCGGAGCCTCTGTTCGAAGCAACGACGAAACTTGAAGCCGTGGACAGACCAGTGACCAACGAGGAGGCGAGGGAGCTCGCCCGGCTGACCAGGAACGAGTGGGACGAGATATACGAGAGCGTCATGAAGGTTGACGGCCTGATAGACGGGCAGGCCAAGGCAAGAGGGCTGATACATGTCGACGGCAAGAAGGAGTTCGGGTTCGACGAGGACCGGAGGCTCATGCTGGTGGACACCTTCGGGACCGCGGACGAGGACAGGTTCTGGGACGTGGAGCAGTACGGGAACGGAAAATTGGTGGAGCTCTCAAAGGAAGTTGTGAGGCAGTACTATCGGGTTTCGGGCTATCACGAGATGCTCATGAAAGCACGGGAAGCTGGTATCGAAAAGGACCATGAGCCTCCAATCCCTGCCCTCCCCGAGAGCGAGGTCGCGAAGGTCTCCGAATTGTACAGGGAGATGTACGAGAGACTGACCGGGAAGTCGTTCTGAGCTTCAGCCTAGTGTGTCGAGAAGCCTGTCGTAGAGCTGTCTCCTGGCAGTGTCCAGGAGTATGTCCTTGGCGGTGTTTATCTTCCTCATCTCCATCCCGATGGTCACAGCATAGGATGGCCCCATCTGAACGTTCCTGTCCGGATGATATAGGAGGGCCTTCTCCCTGTAGGCTTTCTTGATATCCAGAACGGATGCGGTTCTCGGGACCTTCAGTATCTCGTACAACGTCTGACCTTCTATGTAGAGATCCTCGTAAGAGAGGACGATCTCCTCCTCTTCCTCCACCGTGAACTTCTCCCCGGTGTCGATCCTTGCATTTCTCATTGCCTCAGCAGCTTCCGCTCTTTTGAGGACCTCCTCGAACTTCATCACACGGCCCGTAACGGGTGCTTTGCGTTTCGGGGGTTCTTTTTCAGGGGGTCGTGTGGGGATCCCCTTGAAGAGGTCCGTTTCCGGTACGGTCTCTTTTGACGGGGCCTCATTAAGATCGAAGGAAAGTCCCTTGGACCTGCCGGATGCGAGCTCTCTTTCCGGCTGCGGCCAGGGCTTCTTTTCGGGAATGATCTCGACCGGGCCCTTTCCTTGGCCTTCCAAAGGCTGCATTCTTGATCGAAGTCTTCTCACCTTCAGGAACGAGAGAAGTATTGCTGCTTCGAGGGATAGAAGATACCCTCCAAGGATCACAAGCAGGAGAGTGGCGTCGACCTGCGGGGCAAGGGAATTCATGATCATATACAATGAAGTGATCAGTATTCCCGTGAAGACTATGGCTGCCAATCCCGGAACCAATCCTCCGATCCTCATGTAGGGTAGAACCAGCGAGACCAAAAGGGTTCCAATACCAAGAGAGATGAAGATAGTGCTGATAAATCCAGCTTGGAGGAAGATACTGAGCAGGAGGATGGGTGAGAGCAGCAAAAGGACGACCGATGCAATGGAGGTCTTTTTGTTCCGGGCCTCATTTCCTCCTCGTATGAAGGAAACGAAACCCCAAATGAACAGGACCAGACCAGCAATGCCGGTGGTCAGTGCTATGAAGGCGAAGATGAAGCCGAACGGGGATTCTGCAAAGAAAATGGTGGGATATGAGACAGCGAACGTGGACAGCCAGAGGACCTGCACAAGGAAATGGCACTTTATCCCCCTGATGGTCCTTTCGTACATTTTAGCCCTCTTCCAACATGTAACCATAGGGGTTTGTGGTTATAAATTGATATTTCATCTTGGATAATTGGAAGGATATACGGAGATCCAGAATGGAATATCATCCCAGAGTATCGAGAAGCCTGTCGTAGAGCTGTCTCTTGCCTGAGTCAAGCAGTATGTCCTTGGCGGTGTTTATCTTCCTCATCTCCATCCCGATGGTCTCGGAGTATAAGGGCCCCATCTGCACGTTCCTGTCGGGATGGTACAGTAGGGCCTTTTTGCGATAAGCCTTCTTGATGTCCATTGCGGATGCGGTGCGGGGCACCTTCAGTATCTCGTAGAGGGTCTGTCCCTCGATGTAGAGGTCCTCGTACGAGAGGTCGATCTCCTCCTCTTCCTCCACAGTGAACTTCTCATCCGTGTCGGTCCTTGCCTTCTTCCTTTGCTCCGCCGCCTCCACCCGCTTCAGGACCTCCTCGAACTTCAGGACGCGGCCGGTGACGGGTCCTTTGCGTTTCGGGGGCTCTCTTTCAGGGGGTGGCTTTGTGGGGGCCCCCCTGAACTGGTCAGTCTCCGGAGCCTTCTCCTTGGCCGATCCGGAGAACTCGTACTCGAGGACCTTGAAGGCAGGGGCCGGTCCTTCTTCGGTCCTTTGGGTCTCCCTGACGTCGAAGGATATCCTCTCGGACCTTCCCGAGGCAAGCTCCTTTTCGGGTCTTGGCATCACCTTTTCCCTCGGCCCGAGCTCTATGTCCCCCCTTCCCTCCCCTTCGATGAGCTCGACCTCCGCCTGGAGGTTCTTTATCTTGAGATAGGAGACCAGTATAGAAAATTCAAGGAAAAGGAAATATGCGCCTAGAAGACCCAGGAAGATCGGCATGTTCAGGCTCTCGCTGTTGGTCAGAACGGTGACAAGGGTGTAGATCAGAAGCACCGTATGGCAGACCACGGCGATGGCTCCCGGTATGGCGCCTCCGAGCTTCCAGTACGGGAGGACCAGTGATGTGAAAAGCATCCAAATACCGATGTGGATGATTATGTAGTTCATCGGCGGGATGTTGAAAACTCCCCCCAGGACAACAAAGGGCGCCAGGATGAGAAGCAGAAGTGATGTCACGACGTAGGATGTGTTCCTGACCTCCTTGCCCCCCAGGACGAGCTGTATCGTCCCGAGAATGAAGAACACTAGACCGACGACTGCCAGCGAGAAGATCAAAAATGCCAGTACGAAGCCGAAGAAGGACTCCATGATGAAGAACATGCCGAAGGTCACGACGAGGGCAGCCACCCACATGTTCAATGCGTATAGCTGGTACCTCACCCCCTTGGCTGACCGCTCGTACATCTTTTGCTCTCTCCCTGGTCATATTCGGATGGCAGACGGATTATTTAGGAATATGTTTCCTCAGCTGGATGAGACCAGCGTCAGGGTGAAGATCAGGGTCTCCCCTCCGAGCTGATGTGCGTCGGGATCCGTTCCGTATGCAAGCTCCGGCGGGACCCTTATCGTCTTCGTCTCCCCCGATGACCCTAGTCCCCCGAGGCCGGGTTTCTTCATCCCTAAGAGCCCCATGTAAAAACCGGTGATGTATCCGAGCTGCTGGGCGGGGCCGACGTACCTCTCCCCTGCAGTGGCGGGAAGGGTACCGGCATCCAATTGGGTCCCTTCAAGGTCGTGCAGGACGTATTCGACGACGACCTTGTCCCCCTTGCTCGTGACGGACCCCCTGGTACCTTCCTCGGCTTCCAGTCGGATCGAGGCGTTGACGGAGATCGGGATATCTTTTACTGCTGCGGTTATTGTGAGAGGCTCGCCTGAGGACCCCGAGAACCTGATGACGACCGGGACCATTTCCCCGGGCGAAAGCTGGAGCGAGGTCGATTCCGGGGACCCCCATTCACCCTCGACCTCGAGTGTGATGGTCTCGTCGACGAAACCCGTGTTGTTCACGAGTAGGACGCCGTAATCGGTGGATGCGGATAAGAGAACTTTCCAGGTCCCGTCGGATTCGGTATCATCCAGATAGGAAAGGCCGACGCCGTGATCGGGGGCGTCCGGGGCGCGGTCGGAATTGTCCCCGATGCCGTCGCCGTCGGAATCCGCCCATTCGGTCGGGTCATCCGGGAACAGGTCCTCGCTGTCGGGGACACCGTCGCCATCGCGGTCAGGTTTCTTGTCATCTCCAAGACAGCCCGCAAGAGCCCCCCCGATGAGGATAATGAGCAGAAGAATGTTGAGGCTCTTCGTTCCGAACTTATCAAGGCCGGGCTCCATCGGTCTGGATATGCACCTCTTCCTAGAAAAAATCAGTGGACCGTCGATGGTATTAAGGGGCTGTTCGGTCTCTGACGTCCGATGGACCAGAGGACCGCATGGGAGCGGTGGTACCGCAGCAATCCGACCATCTGGAAGGGGTCGCTTTTACCCTTGCCGAAGTTGAAGAAGGGGGCAAGGGTGTTGGACGTCGGATGCGGTACGGGGAACACCATGCTCCAGGCCCTGGAGATGGGATATGAAGTGGTGGGGATCGATATTTCATCAACTGCTGTTTCAAGGGCCAGGGAGAGAATATCAGCGAGAGGTTTCACCGCTGAGGTTGCCGAGGGGGACCTGTTTCTTTTAACGGGGGAGCTCGGGACCTTCGACTGCATCCTGCTTCACCATGTCCTTGACAACATGCTGACGGAGGAAAGGAAGAGAGCGGTGGAGGTTTGCCGGGGTCTCCTCCGGGAAGAGGGGATCATTTCGTTCCAGGACCTCTCTGTTAATGATGTCCGTTTCGGGGCGGGGGAGAAGATCGAGGAGAACACTTTCCTCAAAGGGGACGGTCTCTTCATCCATTTCTTTTCAACGGGGGAGGTCAGGGGGCTGTTCGAGGGGATGGAAGAGCTGTCGCTCGAGGAAGTGGATTGGGTGCAGGGGAAAGGTCCCGGAAAGATCAGGCGGAGCAGGATCTCGGGCGTCTTTCAGCCTTTGTGAGGAACGACCCTCGGGAGAACTTCGGGGGCTTCAACCGGTCTCAGCGTCTTTGAATCGACGAAGACCCCCCATTGGGAGGACCTTGCACAAACGGTTCCGTCCTCCTTGATGAACTCCGACCGGACGGCCCATTTGACCCCGTGGAGCTCCTCCACCCACATCCTTCCCTTTACCTTCTCCAGAAGGAGAACGGGCCTTTTGAAATCGATCTCGATGTGTGCAAGAACGGGAACGGCCCCCGCTTCCCAGAGCTCTTTGATGGTGGCGTATCTGTCGATGAGCATAGTCCTCATGTCCTCGAGCCAACGTGGATAGACCTGGTTCGACATCACTCCGGCGAAGTCGATGTCATAGGTGTTGGCGCGGAATTCCATCTCGATAAGCGTCTCGTTCGGTTCCATAGGGGGGCCCCCTGGTCGTTCGGATGAAAGCGGTAGATGTAAAAAAGGTTTTAGAGGGGGGCTTCTTTCCGAGTTTTTACAATTTCTTTTCCACTATGCCAGGGGTAAATTCACGTTACTTTTCTTTCCGACTTTGTGCGCAAGTCGGAAAGGCCCCCCCTGTTTCGCGAAAAAACCCTTGAGCATTTTAAAAACATATCGAAAAATCATACCTCTTCCGGGGGGGAGTTGGCATCCCTCTATTGTTTGTTCTTCGTTTGACCGAATTCTTTGTTCCATGCTTTGATTATAAAA
>JBLIRH010000069.1:0-12036 GCA_049472215.1 Thermoplasmatota archaeon
AGCTGAATCCCGAGGCCTCGCGGATATGGTACTCAAAAGGGGTGGTCCTCATGGACAGCGGCAAGTTCCGGGCCGCTCTGGCCTGCTTCTACAAGGCACTGGATGCCGATCCCCTTTACGAAAAGGCCCGTGAGAGGTTCAACAGGTGCCTTGACGACATGGTTCTCTTGAAGCAGGGAACCGAAGAGGAAGGTCCTGAAAAGGAACCAACGCACATGGCCCCCACTGGCACGATACCTGGTCCTGGCGAGTTCTCCCCTGAGGAAGAAGAGGAGGAAGAGGAGGAGGAACGCGAGATCATAGAGCCGCGGGCGATCAAGAAGAAGGGTACGTATCTCGACGATGAAATGTTCGTCGAAGCTGTCCCGGAGGAGGAGGAAGAGGAAGAAGAGGAGGAATGGGGGGAAGACGAAGAAGAGGAGGAAGAAGAGGAGGAGGATGAAGAGGAAGAAGAATACGAGCCTCCTGTCCGCAAGAAGAAGAAGCGGAGACACGAGGAGGAGGAAGAGCCTCCCAAAAAGAAGAAGAAGAAGCGGCCCCGATACGAGGAGGAGGAAGAGGATTACGAACCTCCTCGCAAGAAAAAGAAAAAAAAAAGATAGGTAAGAAGAGTACCTATCTGGAGGAAGAACCTCCCAGAAAGAAAAAGATCAAACGACCCAGCAGACGCTATGAAGAGGAGGAAGAGGAGGAGGAAGAAGAGGAGATAGAACCAAGGCCCAGAAAGAAGAAAAAGAAGGTGCCGATGGTAAAATGCTGGAATTGCAGGACGAAGATCCCCAAGGATTCCAAGAGATGCCCCGAATGCGGGACCGGTCAGGAGATCGCAGCCCGTGAGGATGAGTTCAATTTTACCAGCCCCGATCAGGCCGGGGTGGAAAAGCAGCCTTCCTATGATTCAATGTTCATGAACCAGGACCTGAAGGGAAAGAAGGGAGAATCCTGCCCGGTGTGCGGGGCGAGCATGTCGTACAAGGAAAGGGTCGAATCCTGGTTCTGTCCAAAATGCAAGAGCTTCTACTGATCAGGTCGCGATCCAGACCAGCATGAAGGCGATCCCGCCGCCGATCCCTGCCCCTGCCATTGCTCCAGTAACGGCCCTGATAAGATTATTGGACCGTCTGATCCCCTTGTATTGTGTCAGGCCGTCGATCACAAGGGGTGCCTCAAGAATGGAGAACACCGTCAAAGCGATCCATGATGGTGGTTCGAAGATGAAGGTCAGAAACAAGCCCAGGATAAGACCCAGAGGGACCATCGGGTAAAAAGCAGTGCACCTCGAACATAATGGCAGAGGTTTCCCCCTCCACCAGAAGCTTCTCGAGGGATCACCGTGGCAGGCCTTCCTTAACAGCAGGTGCCGGTCGTCGATCACCCTGAGACCAAGGTCCTTGACGGTCATTTCAGACCTCTTAACGCTTGCATCCTTTTTCATTTTCCTTATTGAGAGTGTTGCTATATGAATTAAGTTTTATCAACATCCAAGCTCTGGCCGGATGGCGCCAATACACATCTGCCCCACAATCTTTTTATAATCTGTAACGGTTGAAATCGGGTTAAGTATCCTTAGTACTTCTAGTACTGGCCGTCAGCCGTTCCCCATGTAGCATAAGAGGAGGAAGAGACTTGTTCCGAAGTCCCAGAATGATAGCCATTGCAATAATATTGACATTATTCGCATCGGCGATCCCAATGACCACGATCGGTAGCGATATCGATACTGACCTGCCGCTTTCCCTGGACCTGGATTCATATACGGTCCTGGGAAGGGATGACATTTTCTCGGTACTTGGAGGTGAAATGGACGTTCCATTCGGAACATCCATTGCATCCGGGGACCTGGACGGGGACGGCAGGGATGATATCGCCATAGGGGCCCCGCAGTCCGATCTTGGAGTCGGTGGTGGGGCCGTAATGGTCTTCTTTGCCAGAGAGCCCGACGAACTGTACACATCGGTCGGGCATTACGATGCCGACCTGGTCATCACCGCCGGGGATGAGGATGATTGGTTCGGATACGCTCTCCTTGCGAGGGACCTCAACGATGATGGCAGGGACGAGCTCCTCATTGGAGCGCCATTTGCGGACGGACCATTGGACACACGAAGGGATTCGGGCGAGGTCTACGTGATCGCTGGAAGGCAGAGGATCGCCTTCGGAACATCAATGGAGATCGACCGCGTATCTCTTTTCGCTCATGTATACGGAAGGGATGTAGGGGATCGGCTGGGGATAGCTATCGAAGCGGGCGATCTGAACGAGGACGGAAGCGTTGACCTGATCATCCGTTCAGAGGGTAACGGCGGCATCAGGGAACCCGGGGTCTCGGAGTTCACCAACGAATGCCACGGCTCATGGGAGATAGAGGTCATCGAGGGGAACAACGCGGGAATTGGCACCGTCGACCTCTCGCTGACACCTCCAATGGTGAGGTACTTCGGAGAGGCTGTTTCCAACGTTGACGTCTATGCTTCGCACATAGGCAACGGGCTTGCCGTCGGCGATTTTGACGGGGACGGAACCGAGGACCTTTCATTCTCCTACAGGTACCGCGGAAGAGGTTATGCTGTCGTACTCCTCGGGAGCCTGACCTATCCCGGGGTTCCGGCGGGAACCGATATTCAGGTCCATGAAGGCGCCGATTTCGATCCCGATGTCCAGATCGACCTGTATCCTGGAGGATGGGAGGAAGCCTCGCTATCCTACTCCAACCTTGACGGAAAGGAGGGAGAGGACCTCGTGATAGGAATGCCCTATGCAACGGGTTATGAGGTCTGGAGGAAGAAAGTGGGCCAGGCCGACATATTCTTCGGTCGGGCGATCCCCACCGACATCACATTGACCCGTTCCGATGCCAACATAACGACCTTCGGGGTGGATTCATCCGACAACTGGGGGAAGTTGACCATGGGCGCGGACATGGATTCCGACGGCTTTGACGAACTGATCATTACCGCTCCCGGGGGTGACGGCGTGGACAATCTCGAACCCAACTGCGGGGAGGCATATATGTTCGATCTGGATGGGACGGTTCCGGACACATTGACCTTCCAGGATTCGGTCCGTGCCTTCAAGGGCAGGACACAGGACGGAGGTGCTTTCGCCAGCATGGCGAAGTCCGAGATGGTGATCGATGGCATGGAGGAGATCATAATCTCTTCTCCGTTCGAGGAGGTCGACCTTGGACCATCCAGGGGCAGGGGTCTGGTCAGCATCATTTCCCTGAAGAGCTCCTTCGATGCCTCCTTTGTTGGACAGTTCAACGCCTCGAAGTTCGGATCCGTGATGGTGGTCGCGGACTTCGATCAGGATGGCAACGATGACCTTGTGGTCGGTGACCCCCTCGGGGGCGGACCCGAACGGGTCGGATACGTTCATCTGTTCTTCGGTGAGTCAGAAGGTTGGAGCGGGAGGTATTTCGCCGCAGGCGACGGGGATATATACTATAACAACGCGGTGGAGACCTCGGAGTTCGGCAGGTCCATGACCACCGGGGACCTCAACAACGACGGATACCCCGATTTTGCCGTGGGCGCCCCCCTCAATCAGATAGATGGACTGTACAACGATGCGGGAAGTGTGAGCGTATACTGGGGCGGGCCGAAGACATACATGGCTTCGGCGCCAAACCTGACCTATGAAGGATACAGCGTGGAGAGGGTGGGCTCTGCCATTGCGGTGGGAGACCTGAACGGGGACGACATCGACGACCTGGTGTTCAGTGCACCCTATGATACGGGCCTGGAAACTGCAAATCGGTATCATGCTGGAATGGTCTACATCATGTTCGGACCCCTCTCCGGCTCGATCATCAAGTCCCAGAACAATTACGATGTCAAGATAATCGGTACTGAGGACAACGAGTTCATCGGTGAGTCGCTTGCGATCTCCGACATAGACGATGACGGGATCGATGATCTCGTGATAGGGGCCCCCAAATCCAAGGCAGGCTCAATAACACGCCAGGGGGTCGCATATATCCTACGGGGGAGATCGACCTGGAATTCGAACATCGACCTGACGACCGAACCATCCCTCCGGATATTCGGACCATGGCCCTATGATGAGGTGGGTTCGACCATGGCCGCAGAGGATGTCGATAACGACGGCAAAGCAGACCTTTTCATCGGAGGTCCCAACGGGGACGGGTTCCAGAGATCGAAGAAGGAGGGAGGGAACCTCTACATCCTCGAGGGCAGCTTCCTTGCTTCGAAACTTCCGTCGGGCTCGATATCACTTCGGAACGAGTACAATGTTTCAATATGCGGCGATCAGGAAGGCCAGAGAGCCGGCTCATCGATCGATATCGGAGACGTCGACGGGGACGGGGCCCTTGACCTTCTCATCGGGGCAAGGGGTTACAGGGATGTAGCGAGCAACAGTGTCACGGGAGGGGTCTTCGTGTTCCCCAACTCCCTTTTCTCATCATCACTTCTGATCAATACCACCTCACTTCCCCAGATCTCGGGGTTCATGCTCAATGATGAGGCAGGATATTCCATCGCAGGGGGTGATGTCAACAGGGATGGCAGGTACGACCTTTTCATCGGGGCGCCCGGAGCGGATCCCATGGGGGACGGGAACAGTCCCGGTGCGGTCTATTACTGGGAAGGAAAGGACCTGTTCTTCCTGCCCATCAGGGCAATGCCTTTGGAGATTTCCGGGGGAGCGGCGATAGCCGGACCGCTACAGAGGTCTCAGGATGTGCTGGCTCCCGGAGAGGGCCCCTACATGTTCAAGGTCAACGCCAGGAGCCTTGGTGGATACCAGGACATGGAAAGGATAACGGTACATCTGAGGTCCGAGGGGGCTGCCGGTTCGGCCGAACTTGCTTTCGATACACAGAGCGAGACCTTCAGACTAACGGCAACGGGAGATTTCGAGAACGAGATCACCCTTGACCAGATCTCCAGCTCGGCCAGGACGGACAGCGTCCAATCCTGGTTCGTGGAATTCGCCGTCGATATTGGCTGGGATCTGCCGGATCCCTCCCTGATAGTCACCTCTGCGGACGGTTCTTCTGGTGGGCATTTCAACTATCTCAATAACGAATTCGTAGTGGACAGGGAGGTCGCCCTCGATCTGAGCGAGATGAAGGTCATGAATTCCATGGGTTCACCAGCGAAGGGGTGGTTGAAGGCGGACTCTGAGATCACCGTTTCCAACGTTTCCCTTGTCCACGGGCTCACCGGGATAACCTTCGGGGCCAACGCCTCGAAGATCGCGGTCAAGCTCCTCCGACCGGACGGTATACCCATAGGTTCATCGACGATGAACGGCTCGTTCCTCGATCCGATCACGACCGTTCCGGGTAGCGGCATCTGGGGGAGCGACCTTTCATTCAGATTGTCCAATGGAACGCTTCCGCGGGGAGCTGTCTGGAACGGAGACCAGACACTCAGATTGAGCGTCGACACCCTTCCCCCGCCACCGGTCTCCTCCTTCAATATCTTCCCCGACGGCCAGGAATCCGGTATCTCGAACATCGATGACGACCAGGTCATAGAGGTATTCTGGACCGAGGTCCTGGACCATGGCGGCTCCGGTATCTCGAACTACACGCTGAGGATCCTCGATCCCCAAATGGAGATCGTATCCGAGATGGACTACCTGCTTCCAGGCGATCTGCTGTTCCTTCCTGGAGGCTCCTATACATTCTCGTTCTTCGCCTATGACAAAGCGGGGAATATGGGGCCGATGGAGAACAGGACCATGCTCCTGGACGTGGACGGACCGAGGTTCACCGAAGCACATCCCGGCGACGGTTCATGGATAACCGAGGAGACCAACAGATTCTCTATCAAGGTGAAGGACGCAGGGGCCGGTATCGACCTATCCTCGGCAATGTACAGGGTTTACAGAGCCGATGTGAAGATGCTATCGGACTGGATGCCTGTTAGGTCATCGACGACAATGGGAGATGCGATCGTCCTCAACACCACGGCACCGGTCGGCAACGGCTTCGGGCATTACATTCAGTGGAAGGTGAGCGACCTGGCGGGTCAGATGTCGATCTCGCTGCCATATTCGTTCAACATGGACACGGGCATACCCACCATCGATGTGGGGAATCAGGATGGAATGATGATAGGTCCTGGCTCCTTCTCGATCGGATGCTACATGGAGGATACGGGCTCAGGCCTGCTTCTGGATTCGATCCGGTACAAGCTCGGGTCCAGGGATGAACTCTATTCCATGCCATGGGTCGACCTCGGGCTTTCCGGAGCAGGAGCGAGCGCGTCCCCTTCGATCGAGGTGCTGCCTTCCTATATCGGATGGGGGTTCGCCCAATGGACGGTCAGCGATGTCGCCGGGAATACCGTGGAGAGCGATCTGATATCCATATTCATCGATGATGAGCTTCCGGTCTTCACGAGCTTCTCACCGGATGGTTCGGGGATCCTTCAGAAACGTGATGTGACCGTGACCGCATTCATAAGGGAAGAAGGCTCCGGCATCGAGATCTCGGATGTGGAATATTCACTCTCGACCATAAGCGGATGGGTGCAGTACGGTGTAGGGGGATACTCTCCATGGACAAGGGTGGATGGACTGGAGGACCGGGGAAGCGGTCTTTTCGCCGGTGAGGTGGATGTCAAGCTCGATGAGGGTCCGTTCAACCTCATCAGGTTCAGGGTGAGGGACAGGGCCGGTAACGGTTTCGTTGTCTCGATCCCGTTGGCCCTCGAGGTAGCGGTCGCGGATATGGATCTTCCGCCGACGGCTGAGTTCGCGATATATCCGGCAACGGAGGTCATCACCCAGGGCGATACCATCATCCTGGACGGCTCCCCCTCGATGGATCCGGAGGGTAAGAACCTGACATTCAGCTGGTACTCGGACCTCGAGAAATACCCCGCTAGCGAGAATATCGGGGCCGGGATGATATTGAACGTATCGCTTGAGCGCCCGGGTGTGCACCGGATCTGGTTGATAGTCTCCGATGGAAAAAATACCGTAGAATCGGAGCGGTATCTACTGACCGTCGAACAGGAGGAGGGCGATGATGACGGTGAAGGTTCGGACAAGGGCGACATGTGGGATTGGTTCGAAGAGTGGCTGCCTCTCCTGATAATAGCCCTCCTGGTCGGTATACTTCTCGGGGGTATCTCGGTATATTTCCTGATATCCCGTAGGGAGCTTGAAGCTCCCCCGGAGCCGGGACAGCCTCTCGTCGATGCCCGTTACGAACCTGAGATCTTCGTTCCGGTTTGCCCGTACTGCGGATCCGAGGCAAGGCTGTCGGACGAATACTGCATGAAGTGCGGGACAGTGTTCTCCTCCAAGGACAAGGCCGACATGGAAAAAGCCATGAAGAAGGGAAGGAAGAAGAAGACAAAGGAACTCCTCCCCCAGTTCGAGGATGAGGAGGATATCTACGAGGATTCCGATGAGCTCGATTGGGATGAGGAAGAGGAGGATGAGGAAGAGGAGGATGAGGAGGACGAGGATGAGGATGAGGATGAGGAAGAAGAAGAGGACGAGGATGAGGAAGACCTGGACGACGAGCTCATCCCCACCGAGGAGGAGATCGAGGTCATAGACGAGGAGGAGGCCGACCTTTATGATGATGATGAGATCGAGGATATGGAGCTGGAGGACCTGGACCTGGAGGAGGAAGAAGGAGACGAATGGGGGGTGGGACCGTGAACCGGAACAGGATATGGGCCGTTACTACGATGCTCCTCCTGCTTTCAGCTCCGGTCCCGCTCCTTTTCCTGTACGGGGAGGAGGCGGGAGGTTCCATCGCGTTCGAGGAGGATAGGGTGATCAACAAGGACCTCGAGGGTGCCGCACAGGCTAGACCGGACATTGTCGCAAGCGGAAACGATGTCTACATCTTCTGGCAGGACCAGAGGCACGGCACATGGGATATCTTTTCCCGAGCGTCCCATGACGGGGGCCTGACGTTCGGCCCCGAGGTTAGGGTCGATGACACCTCAAGGACACCGACCCTTGCCGACGACGTGTCAAGCCAGCTTTCGCCCAGGGCAGCTATCCTGGAAGATGGGACGATCCTCGTGGTGTGGGGGGACGACAGGGACGGCAGGTCCCTGATATACTTCACGGTCTCCAGCGACAGGGGCTCGTCGTATTCAACGAACATGAAGGTGAGCGATCATTTCCTCGGGACCCAGTCGAATCCGGACATCGACATCTCACCGGGAGGAAGCATTTCGGTCGTTTGGGAGGACACGAGGGACAGGACCGGGTTCCCTCAGATCTACGGCTCGATCGACAGCGGGTCCGGTTTCGGATCAGCTGTCAGGATATCGGATGTGACCACAACCTACAAGTGCTACACACCTGCCGTTGCATTTCCGGAGGACCAGAGGGTCCATGTCACCTGGTCGGACGACAGGGTATGGGACGAGGACATCTATCTGGCATCATCCTACGACGGAGGCTCGACCTTCGACGAGTCGATCAGGATCAGCAAGGACCCCACGGGTTCCGACCAGAACGAACCGGATATCGCCGCCAACAGTACCGATATTTTCATAGTATGGAAGGATCCCCGCTCGACCTCCTCGGACATCTACATGGCAAGGTCCGCCGACCTCGGCGTGACGTTCTCGATCGACGCCTGCGTCCATCCGAATGCCACCTCGGGGCATCAGTACTCGCCGAGGATAGTGCTGGATGACGAAGGCAATGCGACCATCGCCTGGACATCGTCCCCAGGGATCTCGGATTTCAAGTCTGACATCATGATGACCAGGTTGTATAGCAACGGTACATTGGACCGGGCCTATACGGTCAACCAACCCGTCCAGGGAACCACCCAGGATGACCCTGCCGTTGCCGTGGGCAGGGGCGGGGTCGGATATTTCGTTTGGACCGATAACAGGAGGGAGGGCCAGGTGGACATCTTCTTCACCCGGACAACGCAGTCAGGGGAGGAGGGTTTCGGACCCTCACTGGAGGATGGCCAGGTCGATCCGGAGATGGGAGGGGTGGGGGACACCTACAATTTCAAGGTGACCTACTTCGACGTTGAGAACGATCCGCCCGGTATCGGTTATCCGAAGGTCAATCTCTTCTACAGGACCGTTGGAGGATCCGTATTCCCGTATCCGGGGTCCCCCTTCGAGATGACGCTCAGAAAGAGCCCGGCACCGGATTTTGATTATCGTAATGGAGAGACCTATCTTTGTTCGGTGATCTTGGAAAGGGACCTGGACCTTTACTACTACTTCTCGGCAAAGGCTGCCTCGGGGAACCAGACCATCGTTCAGACACATCTTGAGAACCTTCCCAAGATAGACGAGGCAGGGCCGACCTTCGAGCTCCTGAAACCGGGAGAGAAAGCCTGGATCGATTCCAATATCGTGAACTTCCAGGTGATGGTCCGAGATGACCTCTCCGGTGTGGACCCGTGGTCGGTCTTCTACCAGACGTATCAGGAGGAGAAGGGGGAATGGGACAGGTGGCAGAGGAAGGGCAACGTCTATCCGATAGACAACCTGACCTCGCTTTATGACGTCAACGTGACGTTCCTCGAGGGCAAGGAGAACCTGATCAGGTTCAGGGCGAAGGATATGCTCGGAAACGGAGGTGAGGAGGAGGAATACTCCGTCAGCGAGACCTACAGCGTCTGGGTGGACGCATCCGGACCGGTCGTCGAAATGACGTCCCCGAGGTCAGGGACGGTGTTCCATGACACCATCGTGAGCTTCAAGGCGAGGATCACCGATGGAGGAATAGGCGTTGACCCGAACCGGACAGAGGTATCTTATTCCCTCGACGGCGTCGGTAACTTCCTCCCGTGGCAGAACCTCTCGACGATCAGGGGGACCTACGAGATCGTTGACGATGCGGTGGAGATCGCCTTCAACCTTTCCCTCGCCTTCGGGTATTACAATTTCGTCAGGGTGAGGGCAAGGGACCTGCTGGGGAACGGTGGACAATCCGCAAACGTGCAGATCGTCGTGAGGGAGAAGCAGAGCGAGGTCACGGACAGGCCTCCGTCGAAGATCGCATCCATTCAACCCAAGGTATCAGGGTCCGTCAGACCGCATATAACCTGGTCCCCTTCCTTCGATCCGGACGGCGACTTTGTCTCATACCGGATATCCGTCTACGATACATTTGATAAACGTTTCATAGTTACTGACGCCGATGTCATCCCCGGGAACACATACTGGGACCCCGAACCGGACCAGCTCTTCGTCCCCGGTCATATCTACCTGGTGGAGATAGTGCCTTCTGCCAACGATCTGGACGGTCCCGTCTCCAACACCACCCTTCTGATATCGACGGATGCGAACTATCCCCCGGAACCCGTATCGGACCTGGAGCCCAAGGCCACCAGCGACAGGACCCCCACGATCAGCTGGACCCCTGCGGAGGACCCGGATGGTGATGCGGTTTACTATTTCATACGAATAGGAAGGTTCTACGGGGGTTCCGACGTTCTCCCGTGGACCTCCGTCCTCACCGATACCAGATACCCGGTCTTATCCCCCCTTCAGGAGGGGATCTACTACATTGACATCCTTTCCTCTGACGGCAAGGATTTCGCTCCGATATCCCACTTCACGATGTCGATAGGAGTATACAATCCCGTACTCAACCTCCAGAGGACTCTCGTTGTCGTGTACCAGGACAGCGGTGTGACCATCAACCTGACGATATCCAACCGGGGATTCACATTCGACAATGTCAAGGTAAGGGTAGATGGAGAGGCGATGCAGAGGTCCGACCTCGAGATCACCCTGGGATCGAGCCAGATAGAGGTCGCCCCAGGTTCTTCGGTGAACACCACCTTCCACGTGGATGCATCGAAGGACTCCAGGGAGGGGATGGTATCCCTGAACATCACAATAACGTCACTGGACGGCATCAGCTCCTACACCAGACCCCTGACCATCCATGTCGTGGATCCGGCAAACATACCCCCGATCATCACCCCCAGCAACGGGGAGGAGGATTCCAACGTTCAGCTTCTGATGGTACTCTTCGTGGTGATCCTGCTGGTGATAATTGCCGCAATGGGTTATGCCTATTACAGGCTCGATCGGAGGGAGAGGGAACAGTCAGTGGAGATGATCGAGACCCCCAGGAAGCGGATACAGGACGGCAAGAAGGGCAGGAAGGAACTGGAAGGTGGAAAGAGCAGAAAGAAAGCCCTTCCCCCGAAGAAGCATGAGAAGTGAACCCGCATCACCAGGGGGTATCGTACCAATCCGGTGAATACCTGTAGTTCAGATGCTTCTCGTGGACCACCTCTCCATCGTGTAACACCTTGAGGGACTTGATGTAGTTCCCCGAGTAGAAGGTCTTCATCAACGACCCTTTGCCGAATTTGAGATCGCCTCCGGTCCAGTCATATTCCACCGGAGAGTCTCCCTCGAACTTGATCTTGATGTCCCCCTGCTCCGCGGATGTCAACCCCATATTGGACAGGTACACGTGGACCGAGATCTGCTGGCCGACCCTCCTATCGTCGGGAACCAGGACATCCTTCACGTATGGGTGGCATCCCGCGGTTATCGCTCCCGCCACGGCAAGCGGGACTACGAAGGTCAAGATGACAATGATGAGCACGATGATCTTCTTGGCGGGAGAGACCTTGAGCAGGAACCCGTCGGACCTTTCCAGGTCCGGATCTATCCTGCGTTTCTCCACGGCCAGAGCGCTCCTTCCGAAAGCGTGCACGGCAGCCCAGAAACCCAGTAATCCGATGGCTATCGCCAGCACGAGGGGAATGCCGGAGATGATGTAGAGTATCGCCGCTGTTTTGTAATGTCCAAGGTAGATGGAGGCCGTGGCTGCAGCGGGCATGAGGATGCAGAATAGAGCAAGGATCGGCGAGAGGAAGGGTATCCACGGAAAGAGGAAATGGAACAGGACCACCAGTCCGGCGCCCAGTATCATTTCTATTATCCCAACGATGAGAAAATACCATCTCTTCCATCTCTTTTCCCCGAGGACCTTGTCCAGGTCTGCGTCGTCAATGACCTGGACAGGTCTGCCGTCCTTGTTCCTCTCCGAGCTTGTTACAAGGTCCACAAGGAACTCCCCGCAGCTGGT
>JBLIRH010000070.1:0-11438 GCA_049472215.1 Thermoplasmatota archaeon
AGGGTTCAATTCATCGTGGTGATAAAAACATCCATCGCTCGTCATCTAGGATATGACCACCAAAGGTCCCTTGAACATGAAGTGGGCACAGGAAATGAACGAAATAAGTGGCGGGCATGTCCGGATTCTTGGATGTTATAATGAGAAAATAATTAGATCTTAAACATCCAACCTCCGCAAAATCGTAATGATAGAGAAAAATTATACCTGCGATTTAGCTTGGTTCGAATCCGGACATAGAGCCTAATAAGTGCTCACATGCCCTTTATAAGAAAATAATATTTGGCGGGCATGTCCGGATTCGAACCGGAGACATACAGCTTAGGAGGCTGTCGCCTTGACCAAGCTAGACTACATGCCCGGACATTGGATTTGAAGAGCTGAAAACTTCATTTGATATATATCTGACGGATGCCGATGGGATTTGGGAGCCTATAATTCACCACCCCATCCGCTGGAGCTTTCTATCTTCCTTTGTGGACTTCTTGAACTCCCTGTAATGCTCCTTGCAAAGGTGGACGTTCCCTCTCTCCGAGCTGATGGACAGGCCCGAGTTCTTTGCCTTCTTTGCACTCACCGCTCTCGCAGCCTTCTCGGAGCATCCGCTGACTTCGCAATCCTTCTCCACAGCTTCCTTTCGCTGGGCCATGTTATAACCGCCTATCTGAACTCGGCAGGACCGAAATCCTCCATGGTCTTGATCGGAAGGTCTTCCGGGAAGTGCCTGAGTATGATGATATCACCAACAGCCTGGATCCATCTGTATGGTATCAGTATGCTGGCCCCGTCCTGGACAAGCCTGTCGTTGGTGACCTCCAGGAAAATGTTCTCGATCTCCGTTGATTCGGAATCGATCTCAATGTTAGCAACATCCCCCACCTTCACGCCCCATGGAGTGAAAACCTCCAGGTCATTAAGAGCACTTACCTCCTCGAGCATTTTCGTTCACCTTTGCAATCGGTAAAAACTGTTGGTTGTATTTTAACATTAGTACAGGGTTCCAGAATTCAATTTTCCTTGTTGACCTCTTCGAAGATGGAAAGATGCTCCTTGTCGCCGATGTCCATCAGCTTCTTCAGAAGTATGATGATGTTCTGCTCATCCCGGCTGATCCTCCCATCCTTCATGGATTCCCTGATAACAGAGCCGTATATCTCCTTGAAGTTCTCCCTCCTCCTTTCGGAGGTCATTATGCCCTCCCCCTCGAGAAGCTTCATTTCCATCTTGAGCTGGGTAGACTGGCTTTCGTCCAGTCCGAGTATATGCTCGAGTTCATCGAGTATTTCCTGTTCATCGTCCGTGATCATCCCGTCCTTCAGCGCGACCTCCAGGATCCGACGGTAGATATCGACCTTGTTGAGCCCCTTCTTTGTTTCCTCGCCACCGATGATCTCGCTCTGGAGGTCCATATGCTCTCTCTCTGAAATTCCAAGGGAATCCCTCAATCCCTTCAGTATCGCTGCTTCCTCCTTTGTGAGGATGGAATCCTCCCATGCGACCTTCAGCGCTTTCATGTAAATGTCCTTTGCATCTGATGTGGCGACGGACTTCCTGCTGCCTTTGACATCCCTGGTCAATTCCCTCTGGGCGGCCTTGTGGGGATTGTAAACGTTCCCCTCCTCCATTTCGAGCAGGATCTGAACGGGGGTCTTGTTTACCTGGTTCGTGAAACAAAGTTCCGAGAATGTCATCTCCTTGTCGTTCCCCGATTCGTCCCTGAGAACGATCATCTTCTTGGAGAGGTTTTCCCATATTCTTCTCGACAGGGCCTTCCCCTCGAAGGTCAGAAAATAGACCTTCTTTCTCTGTCTTCCACCTTTAACATGCGAAACCCTTGTCTCGACGAGACTGTCTATGATGAGCTTTTTAACAGCCCGGGGGACATGTTTTCTCTCTATTCCGACCCCCTTTGCGATCCCCGCCTGAGTGGTCCCTTCGGGTGCCTCGAAGTCCTCCTCGTTGGGTATGAACTCCATGAGGTGGAGGATAACCCTTTCATCCACTGTGAGCGTGATCTTCTTCCTCATAGCGTCGTAATAACTAATCATCAGGTATTAGAAAATTGCCATATTAAACAGCATGAAAATATTCAGCTCGTTCTTCGCCCCTCGTTCTCGAGGATGAGGGCTCTCTTCTTGCCATCGGCCCTGAGGATCATTGCCTGCCTCTCTCTTTCGGCTGCGATCCTATCCTCGATCGCCGCCTTGATCGGACCAACGGGATCGATATCCTTGATCTCCGTCCTAACGACCTCGACTCCGAACGGCTCACCTTCGGCGGTCATCTTCTTCCTAAACTCCTCGTTGACCTTTTCCTGGTGTCTTATCAGGTCCTCGAGGTCATGCTGGAGGGCCATCTTTCTGATGGTGGCCTGTGCGACCTGTGTGAGATTGGACTTGTACTTGTCGACCTTCAATATGCATTTATCAGGTTCCGCAAGCCGGTAGTGTACGATGGTTTCGATGACGGTCGGGGAAAGGTCCTTGGACATAACCTCCTGCCTTCCCAGGTCCATCGTCTGGATCCTGGTATCCGCTCGGAATACTCGGGAAACGAATGGCGTCACCAGATGCACTCCTGGTCCGAGGTTCCTGACATACCTTCCGAACCTCATGTAGACGCCTATCTCGTATTCCTGGATTATAATGAGAGAACTGAACAACGCCCAAACGAATAGGATCACCGCTAGGACTATTATGGAAGCAACGAGCACTATCTCGAGGATATCCATTCCCATTTCCTCCGGCTGCCTACTGGAAACCGGGTGGCGATTATTAATCCTTTGGCCCGTATTTCAGGAAAAAATGGACTCCTTGCCGATAAATACCCAGCTTGTAAAAAGAGAAACCCTTAAAAGGGAGCCCCTGTATTGCCTGTCGCTCTACCCATAGGGTTCGGGGAGTTTTGAGGCTCCCTTTTTGTGTCAAAACTGCGAACGTGGGATGTCCAATGTCCGAATATCTTGAGGAACTTGATCAAAAGAGGAACAAGCTAAACCAGGAGGCTGAGGCTCACCGAAAGAAGCGCGATAGGTTGAACCAGGAGACCAAGAGGTTCGCCGAGCAGCGCGACCATCTTAACTCACAGGTGAAAAGGCTTCTTCAGGAGGCCAACCGGTTCAAGGATAAGAGGGATGAGCTGAACACAAAGGTGAGAGAGGAAAAGACCGTAAGGGATACCCTCACCAAGGAATACACCTCGGTAAAGGCACAATTGGATAAGATGAAAAAGAGCAGGATGACCTCCAGCGACGAGCAGTCATTGGGGAAATTGAAGAAAGAGCTTCATGGTCTTGAGTTCAAACAGCAGACATCTGTCCTCGAAGCCGACAAGGAAAGGGTCCTCATAGAGAGAATATCCTCCATCAAGAGGCAGATCAAGAAGAAGGAGAAGGAAATGGAGGGGAACGAGGAGATAAGGGACCTTATCCAGAGCGTCAGGGAAGCGAAAAAGAAGATGGACGAATCCCACCACCGCGTCAACGAGTACGCTGACCTGGCCCAGAAAGAACACGATGCCATGATCGAAAGGTTCACCGAATCAGATCGCATAAGGAAGGATGCCGATAATGCCCAGGAGATGTTCGTCGATTCCAAGATAAAAGCGGACGATGAGCATCGTAGGCATATCGAGCTCATACATCTGGTGCATGATCTGGACAAGATAATCTTCGCTCTGAAACAGAGGAAGAAGGCAGTCGAGAGAAAACCCGGAAAGGTTGCCCAGGCCCAGGCCGCCCCCGCCCCTGCCCAGTCGGGGAAGGCCGAGGCTGAAAAGATCTATGAGAAGTTCAAGAAGGGGGAGAAGATCTCGACAGAGGACCTTATGCTGCTTCAGAAATACGGCTTCCTATGAAATGCCCGCTCTGAAACCAACAAGTAGTTCCGAAACGACGGTCCATACCTTCAGCGCACCTCCCGGTAGCGCGATCGTTCTGTCGGGTATACCCTCGATCGAGGATTTGAGGTCCCCATTGGAAAATCCACCCACAAGACAGATCACATGCTCGACCTCTTCCTTACCGACAAGATGTCGGAAAACCTCCCAGCTTTCGGTAGGGTCCCCATCGGGATGGAGTAAAAGTATCCTCGTCCTATCCCTGACCACCTGGCTATTCGACAGGATGTGGTCGACCGAGGACCTGAGGTCCATGTTTCTCATCAGCTTGATCAATGGCGTGCTTCCTGCGGGTACGGCTCCGGTGTGGAGGAGTTCCTCGAACAGTCCGCTGTATCTGTTGTAGTTCTTTGGGAGCCGGGTGGTCGGGTCCACTACCACGAGCTCGTCATTTCTGGTATGGGCGAAAAGAGAGAGTCGGCCCTGCTGGTTCAATACCGAGTCGAGCCCCAGCAAGAGGAACTGGTGGACGATATCGGGTCTCCCCCTCCTGTTCTTCTCCTCTTTGTCCCTGAAGATCGAATGATGGAGGGATGAATCCAGAAGCACCATTGAGGGTTTCTTCTTCCGCTTCCTTGCATTCTGGACCACAGCGGGGTGGGACCAGTACTCCCTCGGGACCAGTTCGAGCTCGGAATCGACGAGAAGCAGGGTGAGGGTGGGACTTGTTCGCCCCTGTTCATGATCCTTACCCACCATGCTGCACGACCTCTCTACCGTCCTTGAGAAGGTCCATGACCTCGAAGAGGTCCTCCGCCACGAAATCTGCGGAGGGTGCCCATTCATCCGCCCTTTCCTGGGCTGTCAGCAATATGGTCTTCACTCCAGCATTGTTGCCGGCCTGGACATCATACAGGTAATCTCCCACGAAGGCCATTTGATAAGGTTCTATACCGTAATGGTTCAGGACAAGGTTCAAGGCATCCGGTGATGGCTTCGGAGCTGCATTCTCCCTTGAAATTATCATATCCACGTCAAGGTCCAGGACTTCGAGTGTGAGAGCCGCGGCTTCTTGGGAATTCCTTGTGATGACCACTACCTTGATGCCCATTTTATTGCACATTTCCAGTATCTCTCTTGCTCCAGGTGCTATCTCGGCCTTTTCTGCAGCCTCCTTCTCACGGGTCTCAAGCTCCTTGAGCAGTCTCTGTCTTTCCGGGTCCGGGAGAGAGGAGATGTACCTGAGTGTGTCTCCCTCAGGTATGCCCAGGTCCTTTCTGATGGATCGAAAGTCAAGTCTCATCTTGACCAGTGTTCCATCCAGGTCGAATCCCATCACCTTCACGCTTTTCATCATACCACCAGGTCATATCTCTTGAACTCTACGGGTTTGGATTCATCACAAGGTATTTCATACCATCGAACGTTTTCAAGTCCTCATCCATCGATGGAAAGGTCGAGGACCCTTAGCTGGACCTCTTCGTTGCCCCTCCAGGAGTGTACCTCAGGGAATCCGGCGGCCGTTACGATCGTTCCCGGTCTCAGGTCATCAGCAAGGTCTCCCATATTGAACCATATACACCCAATTGTCCTGTCCTCATTCGTCAGAGAGAACTTCAGGTGCTTGCCGTCTCCAACTCGAGAAAGGTCGTAACCTATCATGGATTCCCTGATCGACACCACTGGTTGAGGATTTCCCATCCCGAAGGGCCCCAATCGATCCAGTGATAGGACCGCTTCAAGGTCGATCTCCGAAAGGTCCAGGTCCAGATCGATTTCGATCAATGGAGTGAACAGGTGGTCCGGATATCTATTATCCACGAACCTGCAAAGCCTTTCCCTTGCAGCGTCCAAGTTCTCGGCAGAGAGGGTCAGCCCTGCCGCCCTCTCGTGTCCGCCGTGTTCCATTAGTAAGTCGGAAATATCATGGAGCGCCTCGACCATGTTGAAACCACGGGGGGCCCTTGCGGATCCTTTTGCAATACCATTCTCGATGGAGAGTATTACTGAAGGCTTCCCGGTCATTTCGACCATCTTCGCTGCAGATACGCCAATAACTCCCGGATTCCATCCCTCCTTTCCGATGAACAGTAAGGGATCCTCTGAACGTCCTGAGGAATCGACCTCCTGGAGGACCTCCGAAACCAGCTTCTTCCCAATGGCCTGTCTCTTGTAATTAAGGGTGGAAAGCTCGCGTGCGAACAGCTCGGCGTCGAACCTATCCCCGGTCATTAACAGGTCCAAAGCCATTCCGGGGTGAGCAAGTCTCCCGGCCGAGTTCAATCTCGGACCCAGCTTGAATGAAATGTCTCCAGCCTTGATGTCCTTCCGGGTATCGAGACCGGACTCCGAGATCAATGTCGAAAGCCCTATGTGCTTTGTCGATCTCAGCTGCTCCAACCCGAAATGGACCAGTGCCCGGTTCTCGTCAGTAAGGGGGACAAGGTCTGACACCGTTCCCAGAGCGACCAGATCGAGAAGGCTCCTGACGTCAAGCTCTATCACCTCCCTCATCTGGAGCCCGGTCGCAAGCTTGAATGCAACACCGACCCCTGCTAGATCTGTGAAAGGATATCCCGAACCTGGGATCTTCGGATCGATAACGGCAGCGGCTTTTGGGATCTCCGTCCCGGGTTCGTGATGGTCTGTGATGATCACCTCGAAACCTCGATCTGCGGCAGCCCTGGCCTGATCGACAGCCTTCACCCCGCAGTCTACTGTGATAAGAAGCCTGTCCCCCCTTTCCTCCATCTCATCAAGGCAGGTTAATGAAAGACCATAGCCTTCATCGAACCTCGAAGGCAGAAAGTGGTGCAGCTTCACGGGTTCCTCTGCACTCCTTATTGCGGTCAATAGTAAGGCCGTAGAGGATATCCCATCAACATCGTAGTCACCGTGAACTGTAATTCCCTCTCCGGACCTGATAGCCGCACCTATCCTTCCTACGGCTGTATCCATGTCATCGAATAGAAAGGGATCGTGCAGGTTCCTCAGGGTAGGATGGAGGAATTCGTAGACCTCCTGTGTATCCTTAATGGAACGGCTGACGAGGATCCTGGCAAGTAAGGGATGGATGTCCAATTTCTCAGAAAAAGACCCTGCAAGACCGATATCCTCCTTCCTGTACCTCCACTCCTGGGCCTTGAGAGTGTCCATTGCCCTTTCACCAAACGTGAGTCATCAGCCAATAGTTTAAATGGTCCTGCGGGAGTTGGCCGAAAGAAATTCTCGCGAAGATCTCCTCTTCAATCACCGTTGGGATTC
This sequence comes from Thermoplasmatota archaeon, assembly GCA_049472215.1. Taxonomy (GTDB): domain Archaea; phylum Thermoplasmatota; class Penumbrarchaeia; order Penumbrarchaeales; family Penumbrarchaeaceae; genus JAFGLL01. The sequence goes on from JBLIRH010000070.1 coordinate 7,102, forward strand.
CCGTTCTCCTTGATCCTCATTAGGAACTTAAGGTAGACCGGGCCTTGTATGTCGATCTTCTTCTTGTGGCTCAAGATGTAATGAAGGGCTTTCGAAGTTAATTTCATGTTGATCCCCTCAAGGTCCTTGATCTTCTCGTAGACCTTGCTCGTATGCCCGAACTCGATGGCTTTTTCGATCTTCCAGGCTGCGAACCTGGAGAATCCCTTGACAAAGGTCTTGTTCGTCTTGAAAGCTCCCGCTTCCTCCATCTTATTGGACATCTCGGGGGGTGCGGCGATTATATTGCCGTCATTTATCCAGATCTCATTGAATGCCGCTGGTCCGGATAGACCGTAGCCCGATCCCGCTTCCTTGAGGATCACCTCGACCGGAGTTCCGGTTATCTTCATCTCGGCCGCCCTCTCCTCCGACACCAGGAATTCTCCGTATTCGGACCTGACCAAGAATCCGCTCCAGGCCACCTTCCTCTTTATTTCGGTATCGCCCGCATGGTCCTTGTAGCATTTCATGATCGCGTTGGATATCTCCTTTCCGTATTCCGTCTGAGGCTTCCTCAAATAGCGGATGGAAGTTGATATCTCCTCATCGCTAAGGTTCCATGCTGCAAAGAATTGCGGGAAGAAAAGTTCCCTGATGTCCGGGTAGCCGTGCTTGTACATGAGCATCCTTTCCAAACCGATATCGGCCAGGAACACCGGTGCGTTGATGCCCCTCTCGGTCAGGACCTCTTTTGATACCATGCCGCAAGTACCCAGTTCCAGGTCGCCCCCGAATATCTCGATCTCCGTCCCCTGTTCGAAGTACGGGAACGGGTACGCCTTCTCGACCATCTTGACATCCTCGAGCTCCATCTGATCGAACACCCTCTTCAAGACCCTTTTTCCCTTCTCAATATCGAAATCCTCATCCAGGATAGCGAAGGAAAGGATATGGTAGGTCCTGATGTGCCTGCTGTCCTGATATGGTTCCCTCCTGAAAACCGAGGCTATGGTGAAGAGCCTGATCGGAAAGGCTTCCTGATCGTACGTGGCTTCCAGAGTGGATATCCACGAGGTGGGCATGTAGGACCGCAGTGTCTGGTCCTCGTCCCCGGTCTCTCCATGCCTGAGCTCAGGGATCAGGTTCATTATCGAAATGGCATCCTGGTGTGAGATCTCAAGCTTCTTTGTGATCGTCCCAAGGAGCTCCTCTCCGCCTGTGTCCTCGTCGACGGAATCAAGTATGTTCCATAGTTCGGCCTGATCGATGTCCGGGAACCTTTGTCTCAACTTCAGCTCCACTTCCTTGCTTGGGGGGACCGGTTCGAGCTGTATCCATGAGAGGTGGTATATGGAGTCCATGAATGCGGGGTAAAGGTCCCCGGTCAGTTTCTTCACATCCTTGATCGGCAGGAAGAACGATGTATGGATCTCGTCAAAACCGCTTGAGAGCATCATCTGCCTCAGGTCCTGCACGACCTCGGAAACGGGATGCGGATGTCCAATACCCGAAAAATACTCGACCGTATCCTCGAGCTTTCCCTCCTCCTTACCGAACTTTTTATAATTCTTCCTTTCCTGTTTCTCAGCCATCGTCGGACCCCCGTTCCATCCCATTGATCCGGCCTCGAGAATGCATTGCGATAGCAAGCTCCCCCCCGGTCCTGTCCAATATTGATCTTATGGCATCCTGCTTCTTCTTGAGAGGTATCATTCCCGATGGGTAGACCAGACCTTCCACGAGCTGTCCTATCTCCTCCATCTTGGAATAGATGGAGACCGCACCCTGGAGGTCCGACCTCAGAAGCCTATTTAGGGTCACTCTTCTGAGTTCTCCCACAACATCGCTGATACCCAGAACGAATGCCCTTTCTGAGATCCCCAATTCAGTTGGTGTCCTAATTTCCTCACCTGATAGAACCGAAAAAAGGACCTCCGCTTCACAGTATTCAGCGAGAGCGTCCTCCACGAACAACAACGGTTTTCCGCTCTCGCCGGTCCCTTCGATAACCTTGCTGGCTTCGATCCTCAGGTCCGAAAGGTCCACTTCCTTCTCGTTGACAAGGTCCGAGATCGTCCTCCTGCAGGACCTGATGAGATCCCTGCATTGAGAGTAAGCTTCTTCTCTGACCATTTCCTCCTCATCGAGGGCCTGTATCAAAGAAGATCTGAGTTTCTCAATATCGGACACGCTTTAACAATTCCATGCTTGTATATAACCATAGCCTCAAGATTCGAAATTAACGAAATGCCTACCTTGTCGGTCTCAGCATGTCGACTGGATGCACCCTCAATGTCCTGACTGCGGCCAGGTATGTTGTAGAGAGGGTAAGTATTATCGTCAGTGTTCCAACTATCACCACAAGCTGGAAAGGTATCGCGGGCTGAACGAAGAACAATCCCTTATCCCCTCTTTCGATCATGTAGGCAGCCAGGTTCACTATCAGGGGAGTACCGAGGAAGAGTGCTATGATAAAGGATATCATCCCGATCACTCCCCCTTCGGTCAGGAAGATCTTCATTACCTCTTTGGATGAGAATCCCACTGACCTGAGGATCCCGATCTCGCTCCTTCTCTCCTGCACCGCGATCGACATCGTGTTGAACATTATGAAGAACGCCACCAACAGAACGAGTATGGAGGTGATCATCAGGTAGTTGACCAGTGAGGACTTTGCCTCTTCGGAGAGCTCATTGCCTTCGAGCTGGAACTCCTCGAACATTGTGATCGATCCAGGGATCCTGCCGTTGAGGAGGTTCGCCTTCTCGTCGGTACCGGAGATCTCGTTTATAAGTCCGAAGAGGAGTGATGAGGTCAGGAGGATGAACGCAATGGTGAGGCTCAGGGTGGTTATCGTGGTCACGGACCTGAATAGATTATGACGCATGTGGGAAAGCGCGTAAGTCGCAGGGTTGAAGGAGGTCTCCTTTTCGGTCATTCCTTATCCTTGCCCCCTTTTTTCTTCGACAAGCTGACCATACCCTCTCTGGAATGCGCCTTTGGCCGTGTGATCTTTCCATCCCGGACCTTGATCATCACCTTGGCGCGCCCTGCAACGAGCCTGTCATGGGTGGCCAGGACCAGGGTCTTCCCCTCGTCATTGAGCTCCTTGAAAAGGGACACGATCTCACGGGCCGTCTCGCTGTCAATGTTCCCGGTCGGCTCGTCTGCGAGGATCAGCATGGGATCGTTGATCAGGGCCCTGGCAATTGCCACCCTCTGCCTCTCCCCTCCGGAGAGCATCCCCGGAAGATGGTCGAACCGCTCCCCGAGCCCCACCCTTTCGAGAAGGTCTCTGGCTCTTTTTGTGGGGGTTTCTTTCTCGAACATCACGGGGACGAGCACGTTCTCGATGGCTGTCAGCGACGGGATGAGGTTGAAGAACTGGAAGATGAAGCCAATGTTATGCTTTCTGAACCTGGCCCGCTGCTCCTCGTTCAACCTGTTGATCTCCACGTTCTTGATACGAACGGTCCCGGAATCTGGCCTATCAAGACCTCCAATTATGTTCAGCAGCGAGGTCTTTCCCGATCCCGAAGGACCCATTATCGCGACCATTTCCCCCTCCTCAAGATCCAGGGTGAAATGGTCCAGGGCCTTTACTATCGATTCCCCGACCTTGTAGGTCTTGACCAGGTCGACCACCTCGATGAAAGGTCTATCCTGCATGCCTTAGCACCTCCATAGGGGATGATCTGATGATCTTCAACAACGGCGGTATCAGGCCTATTGCCCCAGCTCCAAGACCCAGAATGATGGTATTGAGCATTGAGATCGGATCATATGCGAGGGGAAGGTCCAGGTTCCCACCCAGAAGGGAAAGGTTCGCACGGTCCACAATTGGGACCAACGCGATGCCGACGATAAGCCCGGCAGCGATTCCCATCGCCACTATCATCATCATCGACCCTACAACCAGGTACGATACCTGAACGGAACTGATCCCGAGCGCCCTCAAACTCGCAAGTTCGAACCTGCGCTCGACAACAGTGATCATGGCGGTGTTGACGATAACCAGGACCATCAGCACCCAGCATAGCACAGATATCAGGTAGACCCAATCATCCATCACCTGCTTCACCTGGTAGAGCTCCTTGCTCTCATCGGAGGGTGCGCCCTCGGTTTCATTCTCGAAATATTCCTCGAGCCCCCTGTCCATGGAGGAGAAGAGAATGAACAATAGAGCGAGCGATGCGATGCCAGCCATCGACATCAGGGTCCTCGATCGGTTCCTCCAGGTTTCCCTGAAGATGTAACCCGTTGGGGTCAGTTTTATAGGGGTTGCATTTGGAGTGCCTTTTCGTCCCTTTCTCGGACCTGCCAATCTTCCCTTCTTGTCCTTCATGGTCCCGCAC
>JBLIRH010000071.1:0-11244 GCA_049472215.1 Thermoplasmatota archaeon
GAGATCACCCTTTCCGAACCGCCTGATAAGGCCGGGTGGGACTGGTACTTCGTTGAAACGGGGGCATTGAACGTTTCGGTATCGCTGACAGCTCCGTTCCTTGCGGACTGGTTCGGAGGCAGGTCCGGGCAGACCTTCACCGTCTATGTGAAGGCGCCTTACGATGCAGCGAGAGATACCAAAATTCCGATCATCCTGAAGGGTGTGTCGAAGAACTCGAATGGTACCTTAACGCGGACCGATGAACTGATAATGATCGTTGGAGAAAGAAATGGTCTCTCGATGTTCGCTTACAAAGACCACTTGGAAATGGGGCCGAACCAGACCGCGGAGTTCATTATTGGTATAACGAACACCGGGAATATAGATCTGATATACGTTCTTCTTTCTGTGGAAGGAAGGAGATCAGGTTGGTCTTTCAAGTTCCCCGAAGGTCCGATCCCACTTTATAGGGATCAGACCAAGCTGATCCCTGTAAGGATAAGGGCCCCTTCCTGGACCCTTGAGGAAGGAGAGATGACCTTCTCGATGATAGGATTTCTTGAGCATCCATCGATCAATGCCCGTGTGAACCTCACCATAATGATCCCAAGGATCTCGGGATGGACAGCATACATCCAACCTCTGATAGAGAATGTTCTCGATCCCGGGGATTCCTTAAATGCCTCCCTTAGGATGTACAGTTGGTCGAACTTCAACGAGACCATTCGATTCACTCGCATTGATAACGACGACTCCCTTGAGATCGAGATCACCGAAAAGGAGGGAATCCCCGTTGATGCTCTGCTCCTGGAGGCGGACAGCGGTTACGAACTTGTCGTCAGAATAAATGCAAGCAAGGATGCCGTCGCAGGGACCCATGCATTCACAATTCGCCTCACACCCGTCGAGAACAGGATCATCGAGATCTCTGCCACCGTCAATGTTACCCAGTACGGGGACCTTCATGCAACCTTCCTCGACGGCAGTCTCGAAATAAGCGATATCGCCCCCATCAGGGAGAGAAGAACATACACCATCGAGGTGACCAACAACGGGAACGGCCCGGACAACGTCTCCCTCTCCCTAGGCAAGTTCTTCTACAGGGACCCTCTGGTCAAGGTGAGCCTGGACTACGGATGGCATGCGGAGTTCAGGGGGGTCTCCCTCTCCCGCGAGTCGGACCTGGAAACTGTCATGGTGGAAAATCCCTTTCAGCAAGTCCCGATGGAACTCGAAGAAGGGAAATACTACAAGCTCAGAACCATGGCGGAAGCCCGCTATCCCTACCACGGATTTCATTTCTTCCTTGGAAGCGGGGACACCGCCTACATCGATGTCGAGGTGCGGGGGGACAGCGAATACGGCTCCGAGATCGTCGACGACATCGATCTCGAGTTCCTTGTGACCTCCGGGGTATGGGGCGGCAAAATCTTCCTCTCTCTGGAGCTCGAGCTCCTCTATCCCGACATCGCCTTCGAACCTCTGGTGTATTCCCTCTACGACGGGCGAGGGGAACCGGTGGAGAAGGTCCGGCCGAACAGGGAGCTGTTCCTGGTGGTGAAGGTCATCAACATAGGGGAGACAGCTTCCGATATCACGGCGATAGACGTATACGTATCGGGAGAGTTCTGGTCCAGAAAAGACCTGGGGCCCCTCGAACCCTTCGAGACAAGGGAGGTCGTGATCCCCCTGAGCTCAAAAAATACCGCCCTGGTCATAGTTCTTTACCTGGACCCCGACAATACCGTTCACGAGTCAAGGGACCAGTTCACGGAATCCCATTTCGGCCACAACAACAGGATGTCCCTGGGTTTCGAACTGGAAAAGGATGAGGAGGACCGTTCTCCCCTTCCCTATATCGTAGGGGCCGTCATCGGTTCGACGATCCTTCTCCTGATGATATTGATAGTTCTAGTGTATTTCAGGAGAAGGTCCTCTGCAATGGATGACGATTTCTGGAAACCCACACGCTCTCCGGGCAGGGAAAAGATCGGCCCCAAAGGCGGGGATGGCAAGCTTTTGCCTCATAACGAATCCGTACAGTAAGTGGTTTATAGTATGATGATCCGTGAATTCCTCGGGCAGGCGGCCTCTTGGGGGAGAGACATTGAGAACCGCACGCACAACAAGGCAATCCGTTTTCCTTGCAGCAGGCATGCTGCTTCTTTTTCTTTCATCCGCCTCCTTTGCCGTTCTGATCATCAGGACGGGAGAGGAATTCGGGGATGACGAGCTCCTTTTCCTTGACTGGATCAATGATAAGAGGGAGATCTATCAGAAGCTCGGACGCACGGTGAACTCCTTCCGCATAGACGGCTCACCGGCGGTCCCGGAGAATTCGAGGAACAGCTATTCCGGGGGCGGCTACCTTCTGTGGAAGGTAGAGGTTCCGGGGGGACAAGGCGATTATCTGTCTACACCACTCCTCGTGGACCTGAACGATGACAAGAAGATGGAGGTCGTAGTCATGTCCGCAGGAGACGTCGTTATGGCCTACGATTCTGCGGGAGACCCCTTCTGGGAGTCCCCCAACACAGACATAGTTATAGATTTTCTCGGACAGACCCCAGGCACGTCCGGGTTGGACTTCGATCCTCCCCACCTCTTCGCTTCCCCGAAATCCTTCGACCTCAACGACGGTCAGGGCCCCGGGATATTAGTAGGAGGCAAGGACGGGCTCTACTGCCTGGATCCAAACGGTGATCTGAGATGGTCGAGCAAGTCCACGACAGGCTACTATTTCTCCTCTCCGGCGATCACCGATGTTCAGGGGAAGTTCCCCGTGAACATGAGCGAGTGGGAGATAGTGGTCACCTCCGACGATATGGGAAGACGGGGGTGGATAGAGGTACTTCATATGAACGGGACCTTGATATCAAGGTCAGAAGCACCTTCAGGTGGAGAGGGATGTCTCATAGGAGGAGCAACCGTCGCCGAGGACCTCGACGGAAGCTTCTGGGACGGACCATGGAAGGTGACACCTGATCCTTACGAGGAGACTACTCTGGAGTTCATGTTCGGCAACCACGACCAGGGTCTCCGGGTCTGGTCATGGGATGCCTCCCCGGATGAGGGACCTCCCCGTCTACGGGAGACAACATCCGGATGGCTCGGCGGCCACCAGACCTATGCAACCACTGCCGTCGCCAACGTAACGGGCGGTCCGGAGGCCGAGATATTCATAGGCTGCTCCGAGGGATACCCGAGAACTTGGACCGGCTGGGGGGGCAAGTTGTACGTTTACACACAGCAGGGAAAAAAGCTCTGGGACTATTCCACGGGAAGTTCAAGGGCATCCATCTTCAGCTCCCCGGCCATCGCGGACATCCAGCAGGCCAAGTTCGATCCGGAGGAATGCTACTTCGAATACGAGGTCGTATTCGGCTCCGACAACGGCAAACTCTATGTCATGAGCACGGAGTACCATAGCCTTCTCTGGTCCTTCGATACCGGCGGAAGGGTCTTCTCATCCCCGGCGATCTGCGATATCAACGGGGACAAGGAGCTCGAGATCATAGTCGGGTCGGACAGCGGGAAGGTCTTCTGTTTCGACGGCGACCCCACGGACGGGATCGACGACGGCACATCATATCCCGGAGACGGCAAAGGCCATGATGTCCTCTGGGTCTACAATTCCACAGGAGCGATCGGCCCATCATCTCCGGTTGTCGCCGACATCGACCTGGACGGTCGGCTGGAGGTGCTGATCGGGGACATGCAGGGAAATCTACACTGTATCTCCGCCGGGGGAAGAAGCAGGGTCGGTCAGGTGGACTGGCCCTCCTTCCACCTGAACAACAACAACACAGGCTTCTACAATCCGGACATAAGATATGTGATAGACCTGCACCCCAGGGTATACGGGGAGGGGAACGTTACCCCAACCAGCACTAACCTGAAACCCGGGGGGGCCCACACCTTCGACCTCACCCTGAGCAACAGGGGGACTGTGGTCTCCCCGCTGAAGGAGATGGTCTATGTCTCCGTGGTCAACTCATCCATACCGGAAGGTTGGATGACCTATCTGGACACGCCCCCCTGCAACGGAGATGACAACCCGCCATATCTGAAGTTGTCCCCAGCAACAAGCCAGAACCTGTCGCTCACGGTCTGGGCTCCGTTGGATGCGACGGAATCGATGGTCGCCCGTTTCATCGTCAGGGCAAACCATACCCTTGATGAGTGGGCAAGGGACGAGATTCTTCTCCAGGTGAACCTTGAGTTCAGGCCCGAAGTGGAGGTTAGCTTCGATCATCCTGTGGAGGACGACCCCCTCTCGCCGCGTTTGGGAATGAAGTGGGAGAGCATAGGCCAGGGGGCAACGTATGACGTCGAGATAGAGGTAAGGAACCTGGGTACGGTCAACGACACCATGTCGGTCGAACTTTCAGAGCCTCCACTGGACGCCGGTTGGAACTGGTATTTCATAGAGAACGGCAGAAGCAACCTGCTGACCGATCTGCCCGCCCCGCACCTTTCGGAGATCTTCGGGGGCGAGCCCTGGTCGAGGTTCACCGTCAGGGTGACGGCCCCTTTCGAGGCCATAGCCGACCAGGACATCCCGTTGCTGGTCGAGGCAACATCGCTTGCTTCCATCGAGACCTTCGAGGTCAAAGCGACCTCCAGCGATACATTGTACATGATCGTCACTGAAGAGAACGGGCTCTGGCTTGACCTCGTACAGCCCAGGCTCCTGTCCGCTCCAAACTCTGTAGCGACCCTGGACCTGAGGATAACCAACCTCGGGAACAACGATGCCATCCACGTCTCCCTCGAGAACAGCACGATGCCCTCGCAGTGGAGGGTGAAGCTTCCACAGGGGCCTGTCCTTGTGATCAAGGGGCAGACCAGGACCGTTCCCATCGAGGTGACCTTCCCCGCCGGTCTCCAGGCCGGCTTCGAGGTTATATTGACCCTCAGGGGATGGATCGTTGACAGTACCCATATAAGCTCCAGGGTATCCACCATCCTCGAAGTGGAGCAGGTCCATGACCATCAGATCATGTCCTACGGAGAGGAAGTAAAGGACATACTCCCGGGTGCAAGCGCGAATTTCACGGTATTCATCGCCAATCACGGGAACGGTGAGGAGGTATTCGTCTTCCATCCACCCGACTCTCCCGGATGGACCTGCCTTGTCATCGATCCTCAGGGGAGGGTCCTTGACGAGGTCATTATCGATCCTTTCTCACAGGTCGAGCTCATTGTCATCTACAGAGCGCCTGCTGGTGCAAGAGCCGGCTTGTGGAAGATGGCACTGGCCATATCCACATGGAAAGGGGTGGAGTACCTGAGGTCGGACCTAATGGTCCAGCAGGTCCACTCCTTCACGATGCTCGGGACCTCCGGGGAGGGCGAGGTCTCGATCGAGGCCCAGATGGACCTGCCCGACAGGTTCTTCTGCGTGGTATCGAACACTGGCAATGGGCCGGACCAGGCAGTGGTCAAGCTTGGAGGAATGGGTCCCGGAGGATCGCTCACTGGGCTCCCCGATGGAACCCTCGCGGGTCTTATCTCGGTCTCATTGACCAGGACCCCTGGAGGGATCCCCCAGTACTTCGATCCGGCCTACAAGTTGGACCTCACTGGCAGATCGGCGGGAAAGCTCTTTATACCCTATGACAGGGCAACCTCGGGACCCATGTCAGGATACAGGAGTTCCGGGACGACCGATCTGACCATCGAGCTGTCCTCCGGGATGTCGGCATATCTGGAGTTCTGGGTGAAGAGGGTATCCTCCCCCGACCGGATGATGGTCCGGGAAACGCCACTTCTCGCCGGTGCCTTCAGCGAAGGTGTCAGGGCGACCCTGCCGGTGAGGATCAACTATCTCTACCCGGAGCTTTACATCGTCGGGGAGATAGAGGTTGCCGGATCGAGCTTGGAAAGCTCGGACAGGGCGGAGAGGGGGGACCGCCTCACATTCATAGTGAAGGTCGGCAACAACGGGGAAACGGCCGCAAGGGATGTGGTCGTGCAGCTTTACGTGGACGGTCGGCAGATCTCGAACATGACATTGCCGCATGTCCCGCCCACCTCCAACGATTTCAAGGTAGCAATGCTCTCGTGGGAGGCGGAGGAGGGAAAACACAGGATCACGATGGCCATCGACCCGGGGGATTCCATAGTCGAATTGAACGAGGTCGATGTCGTGTCAATATCCCAAGAGAACGAGGTCTCCATGACCCTCAAGGTCGGTGGGAATGAAAGGGCGCTCGGATTCTTTGTTGCGGTAATAGGTCTCATCGTGATACTTCTGGTCCTGCTTGTGGCTGCTGCAGCCTGGCTTGTGAAGAGGTTCAGGATAGGGCGTTCTTAATGAACTTACCCCCAACGTCTTGTCAAGGACTTTCGTGAATACGTTTTTATGGGAGGAGATAACTCCAGCTGAAGGTGATATCTTGGCCGACGAAAAGAAGAAGAGGGACTACTTCCCGGACTTCGAATACCGCTTCTTCCCCATAATGTTCAAGGAGACCGAGATGGAGGGGATCCAGGGTCCAGTCTACAGACCCTCGGGCCAGGTCCTGGACCTGGGAGACACGAAGACCGTCGGTATGGAGGCCCCCGAGGAGGTCTTCCATGACGGGGAGGCCAAGGTGTACGAGCTTTCCGATCAGGAGCTGGACCTCGAGAGCCAGTTCAGGAAAGGTCCCGACGTTCTCGGGTACATTCCATGTCCGGCCTGCGAGACTCCGATCCCGATCACCTCGGAGGAGAGGCCGTTGAAGATCAAATGCCCGAGGTGCGGAAAGAAAGGTAAACTGGAGTGATCGGACCCGGGAGGGACCATGGGACGGATAAGGATCGGGAACAGCGGCTGGTCCTATGAGGACTGGGTCGGACCATTCTATCCGGATGGTACCCGCCAGAAGACCTTCCTGCCGTATTATTTCTCGAAATTCGATACAGTTGAGGTCAATTCGACCTTCTATTCCACACCATCAAGGTCAACGGTCCAGGGATGGGTTCGCCAGGCAAGCACACTTGGTGGAAGAGAGTTCACCATCAAGGTGCCGGGCCGGATATCGCACGAGCTGTGCATGGAGGACGATCCCGAGGATTTCTACCGGGCCATGGACGATCTCGATCGCAACGTTCTTTCCATCCTGAGCGACGGTGGAGCGCTAGGGGCGGTTCTTTTTCAGGCATCTCCCTATTTCGCGGTCCGCAGTGATATCAAATACAAGATGAAGGCCGAGCCAAGGGTGCCGCTGCCTCATTACGTCCTTGGCATGAAGCGCCTGCGGGAGGTCTGCGAGAAACTTTCCTCACTTCCGGGAGATCCCGCCATCGAGCTCAGGAACTCATCATGGCTCAACGAGGACCTGAGGCTCAGTCTGGAAGCAAGGGACATATTCCGTGAGTTCGGGGTCGCACTGGTGGTCGTGGACGGGCCTTCGTTCCCTTGGTTCTCGGAGGAGACGGCAAGGCATTCCTATATCAGGTTCCACGGCCGGAACAAGGAAGCATGGTTCCGGATCACGGAAGAAGATCCCAACGCCAGGTACTTCTACAACTACACCAACGAGGAGCTGAAGGAAAGGGTGGACCCCATCAAGATCCTTGCCTCCAAGGTCGACAAGGATACCAGGGTCTATTTCAACAACCATCCCAAGGGAATGGCCCCGAACAATGCCGCGAAGATGATGGAGCTCCTTGGCGTCACGGCACCCCTTGGAGCCCTGGACCGCTTCAGGTGAGAAGCGGGGCAAATCTTATTCTATCGCCCGACAATGCTCCATCGGTGACCGCAATGGGGAAGGATATCACCTCCAGGCACTGGGAGCGGCTGGAAGGCTCTGCTGTCCAGTGCAGTTTGTGCCCTCATTCATGCCGGATAATGGATGGAAAAAGGGGGATATGCGGGATCAGGGTGAACAAGGGAGGAGAGCTGATCGCAGCCGCATACGGCATCTATCCGGCGGTGCATCTTGACCCGATAGAGAAAAAACCGCTGAACCATTTCCTTCCTGGTTCGAGGATACTCTCCCTGGGGTCCATCGGGTGCAACCTCTCATGCAAGCACTGCCAGAACTGGAGCCTTTCAAGGGAAAGGCCCGATGGAATGGAGGACTACTTCATCCCACCAGAACTCCTCATCGGCAAGGCCACGGAAAGGGGCAGTATCGGCGTTGCGTTCACCTACAACGAGCCGACCATCAATTTCGAGTACATCATGGACGTCTCCCCCGCCCTCAGGGAAAATGGGGCAAAGATAGTCCATGTCACCAACGGACATCTGGCGCCAGGGCCGTGGAAGGAACTTATGGAGCACACCGACGGAGCGAACATCGACGTAAAGGGATTCACCGAGGATTTCTACCGCAGCGTCGCGGGTGGGAAGCTTCGGTCCGTCCTTGAAAATGTCAAGACCTCCGTGGAAATGGGTGTCCATGTGGAGATCGCCTATCTCGTGATACCCGGATACAACGATGACGATACCCAGATCGAAGGTTTCGTCGACTGGGTCCTATCGGACCTCCACGAACAGGTGCCGGTCCACTTCAACCGGTTCCATCCGGACCATAAGATGCTTGACGTTCCTGCGACACCTGCCAGGATACTCGAGAAGATCAGGAAGAAGGCCATGGACAGGGGATTGAAGCATGTGTTCATAGGAAATCTCGGCGGGGGCGACTTCAATGATTCCTACTGCCCGGGATGCGGGAGAAGGGTGATCAACAGGAGTTTCTTCGCTGTCAGCCACAAGGCTCTTAAGGAAGGTCGATGTGCCCACTGCGGAGCAACGATCTCCGGGGTGTGGAGCTGATGACCACCGTTCTAGTAAGGTTCGCCGAACTCGGCCTGAAATCCGAGAGGGTCCGCTCGAGGTTCCTCAAACAGCTCGCCGACGACATAGAGGAAAGCCTCATCGATGCCGGTATAGAGCATGTCATGGATGTCAGGAGGAGCAGGATATTCATCGAGACCGAAATGGAACGGGAGACCTCCGATGTTCTGAGACAGGTCCCGGGCGTGTTCTCCTTCTCGTTCGTCGAGGAAGCCTCCTCGGAAAAGGGGGCGCTGATGTCTGCGCTGTCCAGGTACGGGGAGGCCCGCATAAAGAAGGGGATGACCTATGGTCTCAAGGTCAGGAGGACGGGATCTCACCCCTACTCGAGCCAGGAGATCGCCGTCGAAGGCGGCGGGGCGGTGATATCGCACCTGAAAGATGGGGACGCCGCCGTGGACCTCAAAGCTCCCGACATATGGATCGAAGTGGAGATAAGGGAAGGATCGGCGTATATCTTCGACAACAGGACGAAGGGGATCGGCGGGATGCCCGCTTCGTCCCAGGGCAAGGTCCTCCTCTACCTCCCGCAACACGACCCCGGAATGGAGAAAAGGTCCCTCCTGTCTTATACCTTCATGAGAAGGAGGGGATGCAAGGTGATCCCGGCAGCACTCCCCGAGAACGCAAGCTCATGGGTCCCATTCCTTGGAAGGAACCGTATCGGAGAGGGGAAAGATCCTTTCATCCTGCAGGGTGAGGATATCGAAACGTCCCTCAGGGATGCCCTGGGGAAGCTTCGGGTCTGGGGTGTCGTTCTTCCTTTCGGTCCGGGTGTCAAGGAAGGGTTTCCTGTCATCCATTCGGACGGAACCGCCGTCTCCCAGTTCTATCCGACCATCTCCTTGAGCGATCACGCCGTCGATGAGTGGTTGGCAAGGCTCGCCCCGGGTAAATTGAACTAGAAAATCCCCCCTCCTTTGCTTATAAACCTTAATAAAGTATATATAAAGAGATTTGATACGTTACCATCCCCGTCCGGGCCCCCGAGGACCGGGTGGAAACATTAAAAGGGTGATAAAATGGACATTCACATTCAGAACGTCGTATCTTCCTCCTCTGCAGGGGTACCGCTAGACCTACAGAAGATCTCCATGGCTCTCGACGACGCCGAGTATGTTCCGGAGAAGTTCCCGGGCCTCATCTACAAGGTGAAGGACCCCAAGACCGCACTTCTCCTCTTCTCGAGCGGAAAGCTCGTTTGCACCGGCGCGAAGAGCGTGGCCATGGCGGAAGAGGTCGTTGGCCGCGTCCTCTCCATGATCAAGGAAATGGGGATCAACGTGGACACGAGCCCCAAGGTCATGGTCCAGAACATCGTGGCGACCACGGACCTTGGAAGGGAGCTGAACCTGAATTCCATAGCGATCACCCTGGGATTGGAGAAGGTGGAGTACGAGCCGGAGCAGTTCCCCGGTCTTGTTTACAGGGTCGACCACCCCCGCGTTGTCGCACTCCTCTTCGGCTCAGGCAAGATAGTCTGCACTGGAGCAAGGGAGATAAAGGACATCGACATAGCCCTTGGCGAGATCGTAAAGGAGCTAGAGGACGCTGGACTCTGATCCCTGACGGCCAGGTGAGGTCATATGGGTTTCCGCATATTCGACAGGCTTTTTGGCAGGAGGAGGCCGGAACAGAGGCATGTTGACGATTGGCGGGACGATCAGTACTACGAGGGACCGCCGGAGACCGAGAACGACTCCCTCCTCGTCGATCACCATTTCGTATATCCTCCAGAGGACGACTACGACAAACGGATCGGAGGGATGGTATACCAGGTGGAGATCGAGAACAATACTGAATATCCCATGGGGAACGTCCGCCTCGAGTTCCCGGACAAGACCAAGCTCGGGACCTTCGGTGAGCCGAAGACGGACTCCAAGCTCCTGGACCCCGGCGACAAGCTCACTGTGAAGGTACCGTTCAAACCCCTCTATCAAGGAGGGACCGAGGACATCGAGTTCGAGATCCTCTTCTTCGACTTCAGGTACAAGGTGGAGGAGCGGGTCGTCATGAAGACCGAGCCTCTGAAAGTGGTGGTTCCCAAGTTCGAACCCATGACGATGGACGAGGACAGGTTCAGGATACTGACCTCCGATCTCTACAGGTGGCCCGTGGAGACCGAGGTCCTGGCAATACCTCCCGAGGAGCTTTACGGCATCTTCATGGACAGGTTCAAGAAAATAGGCTTCAAACAGGCGAACGAGATGATCAACGAGAACCTGTTCCGCGGCATTTCCCAGATGGTCGCAACCGACTCCAAGGGACGGAAATGGGCCGCCCAGATCCAGGTCATCGGCAAGGGAAAGGAATCCAAGGCCCTCCTCTACGCTTTCGGCGAGCGACCCCTTTATGCTTACAACCTTGCAGTGAAGACTCTGCTGAAGATCGACCGCAGGGAAGACATCATGAAAGGTGTAATTTGATGCGCCTATTGATGGAAATCCTAAGAAAATTCAAATATGATT
>JBLIRH010000072.1:0-11205 GCA_049472215.1 Thermoplasmatota archaeon
GAGAAGGCACTGAAGGTCGATATCAGCGTCAACGTCCAGGGGGGCGGGTTCATGGGCCAGGCGGACTCCGTGAGGACCGCCATCGCAAGGGGACTCGTTGAATACTTCGGTGACGAGGAGCTGAAGGACAGGTACCTGAAGTACGACAGGGCGCTTCTCGTGAACGATCCGAGAAGGCACCTCCCCAAGACGCCTCTCGGGCGCGGCGCCAGAAAGAAGAGGCAGAAGTCCTATCGTTGAGCCTATAGTGATATCCAGGGCCTCAACAGGAGGCCCTTTTATTTTTATCACTTCCGAGGTAGGTGGAGTCGACATTAGCATCGTACCGCCGGAACCCAGTTATAGGGTAAAAATAGAAATCCCAAGACAAAATGGGAAGGACATCGCTTCCTCTCATGAATATTGAAAAGGTGAATCAATGAAGGCGAAGGTAATTGGGATCATCGGAGCCGTGCTAGTTGTTGTTCTACTTCTTGTAGTGGGACTTACCTTCTTGATGGGAGGAGGAGGGTCAGGGGCCGCAAAGGAGATGATATCGATGGATGAGATCGTGGAAGAAACGATCGACCTCGATCCCGCCGAGGATATCATGGTCCCTGATGAAGGAACCGTTTATTGGCCCGTCCAGGGGCCGGCGAACTCAACCGAGGTCATAATGATCACCGGCATACAGGTCCTGATCTCATGGACAGACGATGAGCAGCCCCCTGCCTCCAGACCTCTTTACGAGAACACACCTGACCAGATGTCGCTCGATGTGGTGGCCGTTCCCTACCTCGCGACCATCGATCCATCGGGAAATTCAACGGCGAACAACACCATAACGGCATCCTCCAATTCCGATATGGGCTCAACAAGGATCGACCTTGACCTCATGTCAACCCCGGTCGTTCTTACGGCAGGAGGAGGCGAGAATGTCTCCTTCGATCCGGCGGGGGCTTCGGAACCGGGAAATACCGGTCTTTACATTAGCGTGTCCTGTATCGCAGGCCATATAGAGGCAAGCAGGCCCGCCCTTCTTCGATACACGGACAGGGGCGACGAGGTCACCATTACGATGAGCATCTCCTTCAAAAGGGCCCCCCAGGAAGTCTTTGATGCCTGGTTGGCCGAACAGACGAGAACGGAAGAGTAAGCGGAAGTGGTCCCATGATCGTAAAGAACTCCGAAGATGTGGAAAAGAGCGTCGTGCAGATGGACAAGGTCGAAGGCACTCATATCCAGTGGCTTGCCTCCAAGTTCGACGGTGCTCCCAACTTCGCCATGAGAAGGTTCACCATGGAGAAAGGGGGAAAGATCGGTCTTCATGATCACCCATGGGAGCACGAGATCTACATTCTCAAGGGAAAGGGCGTGGCCTATAACGATAAAGAGAGCGTTGAGATCAAGGCGGGGGATGTGATCTACATACCCGGCAACGAGCCTCATGGTTACGACAACACGGGTGATGAGGAGCTCATGTTCATCTGCATGGTCCCAAACGAGGGAGACCCTAGGTAATCTTTTAATTGAAGTTGCCGCCTAGACCGTCAATTGAATCGGGGTGTCCGCAGATGGTGGTTTTCACGGGTGAGATCGCTTTTCGAACAAACGGCGAGGGGCAGATAATCGACATTACCGAGAGGATCGAGGCGATCGTGCAGAGGTCCGGGATCAAGACAGGTATCGTCTCCAGCAGCGTGGCAGGGGCTACCGCTGCACTAACGGTGATCGAGTACGAACCTGGATTGCTCGAGGACTTCCCCGCCATGCTGGAAAGGGTTTCCCCCAGGGGGATCGACTACGCTCACCACAGGACCTGGGACGATGGCAACGGTCATTCGCATGTAAGAGCCTCACTGATAGGACCCGACGTCACACTGCCGGTACGGAACGGTAAAATGGTGAGAGGTACATGGCAGCACACGATATTCCTGGAGCTCGATGTCCGGTCCAGCCGCGATCGGGTTGTGAATGTCACCGTCATCGGAGAATGAGACCTCTTCTCTCTTGCTACCTATTTATTTCTCTTTCTCTTTTCTTCAATGTCGGGACAAGATGCTTTGATCTGTGCCATCTCTTCCTTCTTCTTATTTCTCTTTGTTCTTCTTCTTTCTCTTTTCTTAAAAGTCGAGGTTCGAGGCTCTGATCGGGCTTTGAATTTATCTTGTCTGCGTTCATCTTCTTTGTCTTTTCTTCAATGTCGGGACAAGATGCTTTGATCTGCCCCCATCTCTTTCTTTTTGTTTGTTCTTTCTTAAAAGACAAAGCTCGATGCCTTTGATCGAGCTTTGAGAGTAAATTGTCCCCGGGAAATAACGAGACCTATCACAGCCAGGCGGTCTGCCCACTCCGGACTCTGACCCTTTCCCGGGGGGTATGTACGATGCCTGGGTTGTCCATTGCATCATTCCTCGACGTCACGCCTGATCGGTCAGCAAGGGACCCTAATTAAGCACCGAGATTGTATCCCCGATCATTGCCAAGGCGGATCATTCATCACCGCCGTCTTCGATAGACGGGGACAGCATGTCATGAGCTGACAATATATAAATCGTTTTTTGGAACGGGTGTTCGTAGATAAATGATAAATAATCGAGGCGTTTAAAGGGAGGGAATCCCCATGAGCATCATAACCAAGATAGGCTCTGCATGGAAGAAGTTCTGGCAGAAGAACAAGAGGGGGAAACTGTTCGTTCTATCAGTAGCGGGCACCCTGGTATTCTTACTCAGCGCCTGGGAGCTGGCGGTTGAGTTCGAGATCGATCCATTCACAGACATGGAGATCCCCGGTATTGCCGAACTCGACAAGGTCGCTTGGCTGACACTTATGATAGGCGGCGTCGTGATGATCGCGGGTTGGCTCTATTACAACGACCATGCCAAGAACTTCAAGAGGTTCAGGGAGCTCATGGGAACCGACTCCAAGGCCCAGTTCGTTCGGAACATAGATGAGATCGAGGAGCTTGCTGTTCAGCTGGGACCCGACTTCGAGAAAGAGGTCATGGACAGAAGGCGGGAATACAAGATCAAGACCAAGTGATCACACCTTCTCTCCGTTTTCGCCAGCGCGAATCACTACAAAACCTTTTTTTACACCAAATCCATGGATGCCGGGGTGTGAAGATGGTCGCATACTGCAATGATTGCAAGCGATATATCAACCAGTACTGCGAGATATGCTCTGGAAATTTCGGGATCAAGACCTGCGACAGGTATGGTTGCGGAGGGAGGATGCTCTGTCCGATCTGCGGAGGAAATAACCTCAGCTCAAAGAGGGAGAGCGTATCGACCCCCTACGATTTTGCCCAGGAAAGGGAGAGGCTGTACGAGAAGAAGAAAGCGGCTTCCGATTACGAGGCGAAGTATTTCGCAGAGAAGAGAAGAAAGGAGCTTGAGGATAAGCAAGCCGGAACACAGGCAGCCCCGGGCTCCAGACACTGTCCCTTATGCGGATATGATCTCTCCGAAGACTGGAAGTTCTGCCCCGAATGCGGGGTCTCCCTGATCAAGAAATAGGTCCAGATGGACCTGCCGCAATTCTACCCGTTATCGGGTACCGCTCCATTTTCTTCAGGCACTTCGCATTCGGAGGTTTCTTCCTCATCATCCTCGATTGTCTCGATCATTGCCACGGCCTTGACGGCGTCCCCATCGTTCAACCTCATGACGATCACCCCTTTGGCGACGCGGTTCACGAGCCTTATGCATGAGGTTGCGGTCCTGATGACCATGCCGTCCCTTGAGACAAGGAGTATGTCGGAATCGGTCCTCTCCAGCATGAGCTTGACAACCTTTCCCGTCTCCTCGATCTGTTCCCGCCGGATGTTTATGACGCCTGCCGAGCCTCTTCTTGTCAATCTGTAATTCTCGGCATAGGCCCTCTTTCCGAACCCGTTCTCGGTGATGGTAAGAAGGATCGGGCCCTCGCCGGTCTCGTCGAATTCGTCATCGGGCTCCCCCGGGTCCTCTTCGTCGCCGTTCTCCTCCAGCAGTTCCCCGCCGGCTCCCGGTATGACGGCCAGGGAAACGATCTCGTCGTCCTCGTACTTCAATCTCATACCGATGACGCCCATCGAGGTCCTGCCCATGGCCCTGACATCGGATATTCGGAAGCGGTTGGCCATGCCCATTGCCGTGGCGAGGATGGCCTCGTTCTCTTCCGTGCACAACTGGGTCGATACGAGCTCGTCCCCCTCGTTCAGGATTATCGCCTTGATCCCCGTTGACCTGGGCCGCGAGTAGGACTCCAGGCTGGTCCTCTTGACAAGGCCGTTCCTGGTTGCAAAGAGCAGGTACTTGTCCATCTCGAAATCCGATACGTAGATGAAGGAGCGGACCACCTCCCCCTCCTCGAGGTTCGGGAGAAGGTGAACCATCGGCCTCCCCTTGGCCTGCCTTGATCCGGATGGTATGTCGTAACCCTTGACCCAGTAGACCTTTCCAAATGATGTGAATATCAGGATGTAATCGTGGCTCGAGCATACGAACATATCGACTATGTAATCCTCGTCCTTGATGGTCATACCCCGGAGGCCCTTTCCACCGCGGTTCTGTATCTTGTAGGTGTCCAGGTCCATCCTCTTGATGTATCCCGTGTTCGTCGTGGTCACGACGATGTCCCTTCGGACAATGAGGTCCTCAAGGTCTATCTCCTCGGCATCCGCTTCAATATCGGTCCTACGGGGGTCGCCGTATTTGTCCTTGAGGTAGAGAAGGTCCTCCGAAATGATCCCGTCCACCCTTTCGGAGCGTGCCAGGATGTCCTCGTAATCCGCTATCGTTGCAACCAGCTGCGTACCCTCTTCTCTTATGGCGTCGGTCTCCAGGGAGGTCAGTTTCTGAAGCCTCATGTCCAGGATGGCCTTTGCCTGTATCTCCGTCAGTTCGAACTTCTCCATCAGACCCGCCTGGGCCTCGGCAGCATCGCTTGAGGCCTTGATGAGGGCTATCACATCATCGATGTTGTTGAGTGCTATTATCAGTCCCTCGATTATATGGAGCCTCTCCTTCGCCTTTCTCAGATCATAGGCCACCCGTCTCCTTATGACGTCGCGTCTGTGGTCCAGATAGACAGAAAGGAGTTCCTTGAGGGATAGGATTTTGGGTTGTCCGTTAACGACGGCCAGATTGATCACACCGAAGGTCGTCTGCATGTCGGAATGGGCGTAAAGCTTGTTAAGGACGACCTCGGGGACGGCATCCCTCTTGAGCTCGAACACGACCCTCATCCCGTCCTTGTCGCTCTCGTCCCGAATGTCGGATATGCCCTCGAAGACCTTTGCCTTTACCAGTTCCGCCACCTTAAGGAGCATGTTCGATTTGTTAACCATGTAAGGGATCTCGGTCACGACGATGCGCTGTCTCTCGCTCTCGAGGCCCTCGATCTCGGCCTTGGCCCGTATTGTTATCTTTCCGCGACCCGAAGAATAGGCCTGGTAAACCCCGTTCTTTCCGTATATGGTGCCGCCTGTTGGAAAATCGGGAGCCTGAATGTAATCCATGAGGCCGAGTGAATCTATGTCGGGATCCTCCAGAACGGCCATGAGGCCATCGACGACCTCGCCAAGGTTGTGGGGGGGCATGTTCGTTGCCATACCCACGGCGATCCCGGATGTCCCGTTCAAGAGGAGGTTCGGGAGTTTGGCCGGCAGGACCGTTGGTTCGGAGAGGCTTCCGTCATAGTTGGGCACGTGGTCGACTGTCTCCTTGTCGATGTCCTGCAGCATCTCCATGGCGATCTTCGTGGTCCTCGATTCGGTATATCTCATCGCCGCAGCTGAATCCCCGTCGACGGACCCGAAATTCCCCTGGCCGTCTATCAGGGGGTACCTGAGGGAAAAATCCTGGGCCATTCGGACCAGTGCATCGTAGACGGCCATGTCGCCGTGCGGGTGGTATTTTCCAAGGACATCTCCCACCACCCTTGCGGATTTCTTGTAGGATTTCCCGAAGACCATGCCGCCCTCGTTCATCGAATGAAGTATCCTCCTGTGCACGGGTTTGAGACCGTCCCTCGCGTCAGGGATCGCCCTTCCGACGATCACCGACATCGAATAATTCATGTAGGAGGTCCTGAGCTCTTCGACAAGCTCCTTGCCGACGATCCCTCCCTTCTCTATCTTTTCCGGGGACACAGGTGCCTCCTCAGATGTCAAGGTCGGTCACCTCCATCGCATGGGTCTCGATGAATTCCTTTCTCGGCTGGACCTGGTCCCCCATAAGTATCGTGAACATCTCGTCCGCTGCTATCGCATCCTCCACGGTAACCCGAAGTAATGTCCTGGATTCCGGGTCCATGGTCGTCTCCCACAGCTGGGAAGGATTCATCTCTCCGAGGCCCTTGTAGCGCTGGATCCCAATACCCTGAGACCCAAGGATACCCACAAGCTCGTTCTTCCTTTCATCGGAGAAACAGTAGAACTCCTGCTTACCCTTTTTCACCCTGTAAAGCGGAGGTTGTGCGATGTATAGGTGTCCGCTGATGATCAGGTCCTGCATGTAACGGTAGAAGAAGGTCAAAAGGAGTGTTCTGATATGGGCGCCATCGACATCAGCATCGGTCATGATGATTATCTTGTGATATCTCAGGTGATCGAGATCGAACTCGTCCCCGATGCCGCATCCGAGAGCCGTTATCATGGAGCGTATCTCGTTGTTCGAAAGGACCCGGTCCAGTCTCGCTTTTTCAACGTTCAGGATCTTGCCGCGAAGGGGGAGGATGGCCTGGAAAGCCCTGTCCCTTCCCTGTTTGGCCGACCCGCCGGCCGAATCGCCCTCCACCAGATAGAGCTCGGATATCGCGGGGTCCCTTGATTGACAGTCGGCCAGTTTTCCTGGCATTCCTGACCCCTCAAAAAGCCCCTTCCTCCTCGTGAGCTCCCTTGCCTTGCGAGCAGCCTCCCTTGCCTGTGAGGCCTGGAGGGCCTTCTGAAGGATCTTCTCGGCCTCCCTGGGGTGCTCCTCCAAAAATTCCTTCAATTTATCGTTGAGGAAGGTCTCAACTAGACCCCTGACCTCGGAATTCCCGAGCTTTGTCTTCGTCTGACCCTCGAACTGGGGTTCCGGGACCTTAACCGATATCACCGCTGTTATTCCTTCCCTGATGTCCTCACCCTGGAGCTGCTGGTCCTTTTTGAAAAGGTCCCCCTTCCTTGCATAATCATTGAAGGTCCTGGTGAGGGCTCCCTTGAAGCCGCTGAGGTGCGTCCCCCCCTCCGATGTGTTGATGTTGTTTGCATAGGAGAATATGTTCTCGGTATAGCCGTCAGTCCATTCCATGGCTATATCTATCGCCACTCCGTCTCCTCCTCCTGTGAAGAAGATCGGGGTATCGATGAGCGGGTTCCTGTTCCTGTCGATGTAGTCTATGAACGAGATAAGCCCGCCGTCGAAATGGAAGGTTTCCGATCTACCGCTAGTTTCGTCGACAAGGGTGATGCTGACCCCTCTGTTCAGAAATGCGAGCTCCCTCAAGCGGTGCTCGAGCAGTTCGAACTTGAACTCAAGGGTTGAGAACACAAGATCGTCGGGGGCGAACTCGGTAATCGTGCCGGACTGTTCATCGGGCACATCGCCAATGATCTGGACCGGGGTAGTGGGCTTGCCCCTCTCGTACCTCTGAAAGTGGACCTTGCTGTCCCTCATCACCTTTACCTCGAGCCATCGGGAGAGGGCGTTGACGACAGATACGCCAACTCCATGGAGGCCCCCGGATACCTTGTAGGCGTCCTTCTTGAACTTGCCCCCGGCATGGAGCCTTGTCATGACTATCTCCAGGGCTGGAACGTTATATTTGGGGTGGGGGGCTACGGGTATGCCTCTGCCGTCATCCTCCACGACAACGGTACCATTTTTCGTCAAGATGACCTTGATATTCTCGCAATGCCCCGCCATCGCCTCGTCGATGGAATTGTCCACCACCTCGTAGACAAGATGGTGAAGGCCGTGAAAATCGGTGGAGCCGATGTACATCGCAGGTCTTATCCTTACCCCTTCAAGCCCCTCCATCACCTCTATGGCCGATGAATCATAGTCCTTGGTGTTCCTTTTCTTTGGTTTCGTTGACTTCTCTTCGGTCATATGGTGCCCCCGAGATATGAATGGAGGTAGCATCTGCCATACTTACAATCCTGCGGAATGCATCCCACCGAGACATTGCTGGTAATATTATCGAATGTTGTTGGTCTATTTAAATCCATCGCGCGCGCGTACGCGCGCGCAGTACTATAAAGGATGATAGGATTATATCCGAGAAGGTCATGAAGTGTCCGTATGGAAGAGGAAATCCTCGCTTTCGCACTCCAGAATGCCATCGACCATGACGGCAGGGCAAATATTGGCCCGGTGATGGGAAAGGCGATGGCTCTGTATCCCGAATTAAAAAAGGACCCCGGAAAGGCCTCCCAGATGGTCAGGGATATCGTGGAGGAAGTGAATTCCCTCTCCATTGATGAACAGATAGCTAGGTTAAGCTCCATCGGGGGGCCTGTCGAACTCGATAAAAAGGAGAAGAAATCCGGCCTTCCGGAACTGAAAGGGGCGGAGATCGGGAAACTTATCATGAGGTTCGCACCGGGTCCCTCGGGACCCCTCCACATCGGTCACACGAGGGCGGCTGTCCTCAATGACGAGTATTGCAGGAAGTATGACGGAAAGTTCATACTCCGCCTCGAGGACACCAACCCTGAAAAGATAGACCCTGACGCATATGAGATGATCCCTGCCGACCTTGAATGGCTCGATGTTCGGATCGACGAGACCGTTGTCCAATCCGACCGTTTTGAGGCTTACTACGATATCACCCGGAAGCTCATAGAAGCAGAGGCAGCCTACGTGTGCACAATTGATACGGAGGTATGGAGAGAGCTAAAATTGGAGGGGAAGCCCTGCGAAGAGAGAGGGCAGCCTCCGGAGGAGCAATTGGAGAGATGGGATCGGATGCTGGATGGAACGTTCGCAGAGGGTGAAGCCTACCTTGTGATCAAGACGGACCTTCAGCACAAGAATCCCGCCGTCAGGGATTTTGTCGGGATGAGGATCCGGGATGTTCCTCATCCAAGAACAGGGGACAGATACAGGATCTACCCTCTGTATAATCTATCCGTTGCGATCGATGATCACCTGATGGGCTGCACCCATATACTCCGCGGAAAGGACCATCTCAACAACACACTTCGGCAAAAATTTGTCTACCAGCACCTTGGATGGGGGATCCCGAACTTCATTCATTACGGTCTTGTTTCCATACCGGAATCCATCTTAAAGACCTCATTGATAAGAGATGAGATCGGGAAAGGGAACTTTTCCGGATGGTCCGATATTCGTTTAGGGACGCTCCAGGCACTTGCAGCGCGGGGATTCGATCCGGGATCCCTTCGAGAATACTGGACCGAGGTGGGGATCAAGTCCGTTGACATCAACTTCTCATGGGAGACGCTCTATGCCAAGAACAGGTCACTTGTTGACGGCAGGGCGCGCCGCTTCTTCTTCGTCCCCGAACCTGCAAAGCTGGAGTTCGCACATGAGGGCATCCTCAAAGCGAGGATCCCTGTCCACCCGGAAAGACCTGAGCTCGGCGAGCGCACCCACGAGGTCATACCAAAGGACGGGGTGATCACGGTCGAGATCCCTTCCGAGGACCTTCGAGACGCCGGCAATGGCTCGATCATCCGATTGAAGGACCTGTGCAATATCAGGGTGATCGATGCTTCAAAGGGCACAGTCGAGTTCGCAGGTAACGATATCTCCGCTGTCAGAGGTGGGAAGGGGAGGATCGTCCAGTGGGTATCCAATGGCGCTGAATCCCTGGTTATCTATACTCCGGAAGGCGATAGGATCGACGGTATGGCAGAATCCGGGATAAGTGGAAAGGTACGTGAAGGGGACATAGTTCAGTTTGAAAGGGTGGGTTACTGCAGGATCTTTTGGGATAACGGACTCAAGGCAAATTTCACGCATCCATGAGCAGGAACTCCATGGGACCTCCCTTGACCATTTTAATATCATATCGGCCGATGAAAATATCATGAGGTCGTACATGCTCCGAAAGGGTGATGGGGTGCCTATCGATCAGAATTTTATTGACGAGCTTCGAAGGATCTCCCTTAGAAGAAGAGGACTCATCGACGACGATGAGGAACTCCTCTGAACCCCATAGCAAGATATAACTACTTTTTACGGTCCTTTGCAGGCCGTGTCAGACCTTCGGACCCTTTTATCGATCGGGAGATCGATATCCTCCTTCATACACGAAAAATACCCGAGTGGGGGTGGTGGGAAGCAAGTGAGGATCGGGGCGGACGGCGATTGGTCAAAGGAAATTGATCTGGAGGCCGAGGATCTCGCTCTTTCGATCATCGATGATGCGGGGCTTGATTGGAACATCATTTCCGAAGAGATGGGGCGGAGGGACAGAGGAAGCGAACGTACACTTCTTTTCGATCCCATAGATGGAACCTACAATGCGGTCAATGGCCTCCCCTTTTATTCCACATCACTTGCGATAATGGAAGAGAACGGTGAGATCGGAGCAGGGGTTGTATGCGACATTCCCATGCAGCGATGTTTCTATGCCGAGAAGGGGGGTGGTGCGTTCCTTGACGGCGAGAGGATCAGGACAAGGGAATATGTGGAGGCCACTGCGGTTTTCTCTTCCTTCCTTGACCCTGAAACCATGGAAGAGAACCGTGCACTGTTCTCCTGGCCGAGAAGAGGCCGGTATTTCGGGTCCATATCGCTGGAGGTATGCTTCGTTGCAAAGGGTGCACTCGACCTCTTTGCGCTTTTCTCGAGGGTGCCCAGGATCACTGACATTGCTGCCGCTCACCTCATCCTGAAGGAGGCGGGGGGTGAACATCTGAAGATCGATCTGGACGGCTCGTGGTCGCCATACCATCCGGGCGAGGAAAGTGATATTAAGGGTATAATCGCAATCGGGGACCCGGAGGCTGCAGCAAGAATGATGGAGATTTCCGGGGGGAAGGTTCCCCCGAGAGGGGGCATGACAGAATGAAGATCGGACTGGTTTCCCATCTGAGAAAGGCGGCTGCCCTAAAAGTGGCAAGAGAGTTTCTTGACATCGTTGAGGGACTCGAGCGTGATGGGAAGGGCATCTCGCTTGTGATCGACGAGGACCTGAAGAACGAACTCAACGAAGATAGGTTCTCCTCCGCAGCGGTCGAGAAGATGGACCCGAGGATGATAATCTGCATAGGCGGGGACGGC
>JBLIRH010000073.1:0-10237 GCA_049472215.1 Thermoplasmatota archaeon
ATCAGACCCCCCGGATCCTTCTCGTCCCCCCTGGTCGCTGATATCAACCTCGGGGACACACCCGAGATCCTGGTCGGAGCGGGGGACGGCCTTTACTGTATAGATGCGGACGGGACGCTTCAATGGAAATATCCGGTCGATAACGGGTCAGTATTCTGTGCCCCTACCCTATCCGACCTCGACGGCAAGGTCGATCAGGGGAAGGAGGACATGGAGATAGTGTTCATTGCGGACCTCGAGGATGGGACCTCGGAACTCGTTGTCCTTACCGTCAGGGGTTCTCTCATCTTGGAACAGACCATATCCTGGGAATTTCCCGGGACCGCGTCCTCGGTCGTTGCCGCGGACCTCGATGGCTCCTTCTGGGATGGATGCCGCCAGAGAACTCCCGAACCGGAAGAAGAGACCGCCATGGAACTTATCGTCTCTTCATACGGAAGAGGTGTCAGGATATTCGCTCCAAATGACCCTGACATCGGACCATCTGCGGGATATCATCTCGAGGCCGAAATGGATGACTGCAACTGGTCCACCGCAACACCGGCAGTATGCAATATGGATACCGATCCTGAACTCGAATTGGCCTTTGCTCTGAACATCGGAGCTGACAACGATCCTGCAAATTGGAAAGGAGGCATCCTCGTCACGGACTGGAACCTGTCCGTTATCGGCGGCGTCGGCATGGGAGACAACGGTAGTGCCATCATCGGGTCCCCGGCGGTCGGGGACATCGATGGAGGGGGGCACGACGAATGGAAGAACGGGGAGCTAGACCTTGTGTACTGCACCACGGGTGGTGTTCTCAACGTTCTCCCAATGAACGGTTCGGTGATGAACTTCAGCTTCGACTCCGGCGCTCCGATCCTGTCCTCACCGGCTTTCTGCGATGTCGATATCGATTCTGAGCTAGAGATCATCATCGCCAACGAGGATGGAAAGATCTTCATGATGGACGGGGACCCCTCCGACGGGATCGATGAGGGTGTTCCCTACCCAAATGACGGGGACTCTCAAGACGTTCTGTGGTATTACTACTCCGAAATACCCGTTGGTATCTCATCTCCAGTAGTCGCGGACATCAACCTGGACGGCATGCTCGAGGTCGTCATCGGAGCCTCTGAAGACGGAATGATACTCTGTATTGCTGCCGGCGATCGGGCGATGAAAGGGCAGAAGGACTGGACCACATTCCACGGAAGAAACGACAGGACAGGGTATTATTCAAGACCGGTCAATATCGGCGTCGATATCTACCCTTCATGGATAGATGACCACCGGTGTGATCCAATGGTGAAGTCGGTCTCCCCCGGAAATTGGACCCATTATAACCTCACCGTGGAACTTACGGGTTGGGGGGTCCCGGAGACAGATCGGGAGATGGTCCGCCTTTCCATCGAGGAAGATAGCGTCCCCAGGAACTGGTCGGCATGGATCGATACCCCGGCGGACAGAGGCAACCAGAACCCGGATTACGTCAGGCTTGCTTCGACCGAGACGGCTCAGATCGTTCTATGGGTGAAAGCACCCTGGGAAGGAGTTATCGGTGAAATGGCAAGGATCAGCGTCGATGCCATACTCAAATCCGACCCTTTTATTGAGGACACTGCCACGACCCTCAGCGTGCTCGATCTGTATGTGGGTTACGAAATGGAGTTCCTGGCCTCCAGGGACAACGATCCCAATTCGACCTTATACAACAAGAAGGTCCGGATGGTAGACATCGGGGAGACGATCAAACTGACCCTTCATATCAAGAACATGGGGAATATGAACGACACATACACCCTTAACTTATCAAAGCCGCCGGCTGGCCTCGGATGGGACTGGTATTTCGAGAAGAACGGGAACCTTTCCATCAACGTCTCTCTCACCGCCCCATCCCTTATCACGGAGTTCGGAGGCACCTCGGAGAATTACCTGATCATCGTTATCCACGCTCCATCCGATGGATACGCGGGCATGACGGTACCGATGAAGGTCACCCCGGATTCCTATCTTTACAGGACCAGCCGGATCGAAACGATCCAATACCCTGACACGGTGTATCTCATGATCAGGGTGATTCCCTCCCTGACCATCCTGTTGACCCAGTTATATTACGAGGTCGAGCCGGGCGGGACGGTGAACCTGGAAGCTGTGATCACCAACAATGGCAACATCAAAGATATGGTGGTCGATCTCATTATCCTGGACAATGACCAGGTCACATCGGCAATAGACCGGATCGAACCCTTTGTTCTGACCATGAGCGAAAGGGTGCACAAATTCCTTAATCTGTCGATATCACCCTACGCAAGGTCCGATTTGGTCCATGATATCGCTTTCATCGTACGTAACGCCAGCTCCACTGCGTGGGACTCGGCACACCTGTCCCTTAGGATCACAAAGGTGACCGGTCTGGAAGTCGGGATAACGCTGAAAGAGAACATCATTCAGTCCGGTCAGACGATAGAAGGGGAGATCAACATCACGAGCCGATCCAATTTCATCGACCCTGTCACGCTCTCCTGTATCGTACCGGGGGTCGGCATCTCGGTCGAATTCCGGAACAGCTCGGGCCTTCCGGAGAGTGTCGTCGAACCGGAGCCGTTCTCCACCATGTCATTGAAGGTTCTGGTAACCACATCGATATATGTCTCGCAGGGAACGCATCAGCTCCCTTTTGTCATTTCCACGGATTCGGGACTCTTCGTCAACAGGACGCTGAACCTTACATTCACGGATATGGGGTGGATCATCGGGGGCTTCTACAGCAGTACAACGCTCCTTCACAGGTCCGTCGATTACGGGGACCGCATCTCACTTTCAATGAGCTACCGCAACAACCGGAGCATACCCGTAACGATGGAGTTCACTATCGCCTCGGACTTCGCAGGCGAGCTCATGACACCCTATCCTCTGGAAAGCTGGGTCCATGCGGGTTTCACCGGGGTCTCCTTCACGACCGGACCGAAGGATGGCATCGACCTGCAGGGAAGCTATTCCATGGACCTGACCGGCAGGAACATCGAACCCAATTTCTACTACTGGTTCAAGAACCGGGATGACAACATCTCACACGTCAGGTCAATAATGATAGATATGAACCCGCACACCACACTTTATCTGGACATGGAATTCATGGTGAGAACGGAGTGGGGGGAGGAGGTCGTGCATGAAGCGGATTTCATGGTGCTTGCCATGGACAGGCAATGGGGGGTCCATTCAATGGCCACAGCTCTAATTGGGGTCAATTATCCCGATCTCGAGATCGTGGGGGGTCCGGTCTTCAAGGACAAGCTCAAAACCGAACTTGACAGTATCGAACCCGATGAAGAGTTCCTCATGGTATTTGAGATAATGAACTCGGGGGACGCTCCTTCAGACCAGGTCTTTGTGAACCTGTCCATCGACGGAGGAATGCATGGACAGTTCCTGCTCCCGTCGATGGACCCTGGAGAGATCACGAACATTACATTCTGGCTCGAGCTTGGAAAAGGAAAACATACTTACATCCTGGAGATCGACAGCGGCAACGATGTACACGAACTCGAGGACCAGTTCACATGGGGAAGCAACGAGACCAACAACATCCTGAGGGGAGATATCGACATCAAAGAGAAAGCAGAGACGCCATGGTTACTCACGACCCTGCTGGTAGCTGCTTCAGTTATGATCGCAGCTTTGGTCATCATGTACTTCATGCTTATCGCGAGAAAAAGCTTAAGGGATGAGGAGTGAGCATCATTCCTCTTCATCTTCCTCTTCGAGGGAGGCCAGTAGCTCTTCTTTCAATCCCTCCGCCTCCTTCTTGGCATCCTTTATGCCTTTCTTTTCAAAGAATGTTGAAATGATACGGAGGTCCCGGTCAAGCATATCAAGGGCTTTGGGATGCGAGAGGTCGAGGCTCTGCCCCACATCTATGAACACGGGGGCCCCGTCGTAGAGGATGTTGTATTCCGAGAGGTCGGCATGGACGAGCTCGCAGTCCATGAATAGCTTTTCCACCGTATCGAGAACTATCCTCCACATCTCCTCCCACTCGCCAAGCTCCGCATCAAGGACCTTGAGCTGGGGGGCGGGCTTCCTCTCGTACTCTATGTAGTCCATCACCAGGATGTTCCGAAACAATGCCTGTGGCTTGGGGACCCTGACACCCTCCTCGTACATTGTATCGAGGTTCATGAACTCCTTTCTGGCCCAGGTGTAGATGACCCCCCGGTGCGACCTGTCCATCTTCTGGAACCTTCGGTCCCCCTCGATATATTCCAGGAATGCCCCGAAGGTGGAGGTCGAGGTCCTGAATATCTTCACCGCCGCATCCTTGCCGAAGGTCTTGGCCATGTAGACATTGGCTTCCTTCCCCGTCGATATCGGGCACTCGACGGTCTTTATCTTCTTTCGCTTCATCAGCCTGAAGATGTTGTCCAGGTTCTGCTGGTCGAAGACCTCGTCGTAGGTCTTGAACCTGTCCGCGTCCACTATCAGCGCTTCTTTCTTGAAGCGCTTATCGAACTTGTGATCGATGATATCGTAGACGTCCTTCTTTGCCACGCGGAGGTAGTATGAGAGGCCCTAGAAAAAACTTCCCACCGGTCTATACCAGAAGCGACTCGAGATGTTTGGGAACGACGTTCCTGCGGACAAGGTTCTGGGCCTGTATCCTGGTATACCGATAGAGGACGTCGCACTTGTCGTCCTGGAAGTCCCAGGGACAAACGATAACGAGGTCTCCCTCCCGCATCCACATCCTCTTCTTCAATTTGCCGCGGATGCGTCCGAGCCTCATCTTCCCGTCCTGGCAGAATACCTTGAGGTGGCCCCCGCCGAGGGCCTGATCTACGACCCCGAATATCTCCCTCTTCTTCCTGTTTGGGAGCTTCACCCTCACGTATTCTTCGGGGCCCCCTCTGGGGGAGGTGTCCTTCATCTCTATCGTTT
This sequence comes from Thermoplasmatota archaeon, assembly GCA_049472215.1. Classification (GTDB taxonomy): domain Archaea; phylum Thermoplasmatota; class Penumbrarchaeia; order Penumbrarchaeales; family Penumbrarchaeaceae; genus JAFGLL01. Next base: position 4,921 of record JBLIRH010000073.1, read on the forward strand.
CTTCGAACTCGTCCAATTGACCACCTTTGTCTGCAAGCAGGATTTAGGTGCTATACTATACGTTTATTAAAGGGTTTCCTGAATCCAACTCCGACCCTGCCATTCATATACCGCTATTTCCTTGCACCTCCGGTGATAGGTTTGAAACCCATCAGGGCGAACCCTCTCTCACTGGATATCGAATACGCGATAAGGGATGTCATCATCCCAGCGACCGAACTTGAAAGGCAGGGCCATAGGATCTTGAAGATCAACATAGGCGACCCAAACAAGTACGATTTCGATACTCCCGATTTCATCAAGGATTCCGTCAAAGAAGCGATGGAGCTCGGTCTCAACGGGTACGCGCCCTCCAGCGGGATCCCGCAGCTGATCGATGCCATCAAGACCGACGAGCGTTCCAGGGGGAACGACATTGAGAACAGGGATATCATAGTCACCCACGGGGTGACCGAGGCCCTGCAGATGCTCTTTTATGCAACACTTTCTCCAGGCGACGAGGTCCTTGTCCCCGGGCCTTCCTATCCCCCTTACATCACTTACGTGAAAATGATGGGGGCCGTCCCCGTGGAATACAGGACCATCGAGGAGGAGGGTTGGATACCGGATGTGGAGGACATAAGGTCAAAGATGTCCCCAAGGACCAAGGCGGTCGCGATCATCAATCCCAACAATCCCACGGGCGCCCTTTACGGAGATAGTGTGATCAAGCAGATCGGGGATATAGTCGCCGACCACGGCTCCTCCTATCTGATCTCGGATGAGATCTACAATCTCATGACCTTCGAAGGAGAAACCCCCTCGACGGCTGACATGAACCGGGACCTGCCCGTGGTCACCATGAACGGAGTATCCAAGATCTATCTGGCACCCGGCTGGAGGGTGGGATACATGGCGATCAGGGACCCGGAGGGAAGGCTCGATGAGATCAGGGACGGCGTCGAAAGGCAGTCGAGGGCCAGGCTGTGCGCCAATTCCATCTGCGAGTACGGCTACTACAAGGCGCTCACGGGTGACAGGGGGCACATCCGGGAGACCATGTCCAAGCTGAGAAGGAGGAGGGACCTAGCCCACAGGATGCTGAACGAGATCGACGGTCTTTCCACGCAGCTTCCAGGGGGCGCCTTCTACATGTTCCCGAGGATCGACTGCTTGGAAAACGGGCCGTGGAAGAACGACAAGGAGTTCTCCCTTGACCTACTCAGGGAAGAGAAGGTCCTGACGGTCTTCGGTTCCGGGTTCGGCAAGGAGTACGGGTCCGGCCACTTCAGGATCGTCATCCTCCCGGAGGAGGAGGTGCTTGCCAGCGCTTTCGAAGGCATGGAGCGGTTCATCAGGATGAGGACACAGTAGTCCCGTTTATTCCATAAAATGTAACATTCCTTCAATTACCGCAAGATTTATTATATGAATTGAAGCCTCGACCATTGTGCTGTAACATCCCGATGCAGGCCTCACATGTTAGGGTAAATCCTAATATCGTCTGTGCATGGATGTCACACATCCGTTTGGTGCCCCGGGGAGTGTTGAAATGGCAAGAGGTCCGTTAAAGATAGTTCTGACCGTTGTGATCCTCATGGCAGCGTGGGTGATGCTCACGCTAAGAACCGACCTCGATGGTCTGGTCCAGGAGCTGATCGCCGGTGGTCTGATCGCCATCGCGGTGGGCATATTCCTTTCCGGCATCCTTCCCGAAGCGGGAGGGGCCAACCCCATCGTGAGACTGCTGAAGTTCCCGATTTATCTCCTTGTCCTCTTCAAGGAGATGGTGAAGGCGAACCTGGACGTAGCTTACAGGGTCCTTCACCCGAAGATGCCGATCAAGCCCGGGATAGTCGAGGTCAGACCCGGGATAGAATCGGAGATGGGAAAACTTGTCCTCGCCAACTCCATCACCCTCACCCCCGGGACGCTGTCGATGGATTACATCGACGACAAGCTATACATCCACTGGATCAACGTCAAGGACGATCCGGCGGAATCCATGAAACCTCTCGACAAGACCGTGAAGGAGGTGTTCCCGTGAGCGTTCCTCTTTGGTTCATATGGCTCGCGGTGGGAATGGGGGGCGCCGGACTCGTCCTTGCCCTCACCAGAGCTTTCCTCGGACCCACGACCCCCGACCGGCTTGCGGCAGTTGACAACATGACCACGATCGTCACATCACTCATCCTGGTCACCGCCCTCATTTTCGGGTCCAGCATCTACATCGATGTCGGGCTCGTTTATGCGATCCTCTCGTTCATCGGGGTGATCGTCTTCGCCAGGTACCTGGAGGGAGGCCCGTGATCGGCATCAACGTCATCATAGGAATGGGCCTGGTCATCATCGGCTTCTCGTTCCAGGTCCTGGGCTCCCTCGGCCTCATCCGCCTGCCTGATGTCTATAACAGGCTCCAGGCGGCCACCAAATCCATCACGCTCGGCGCGATCTCCATATCCATCGGGGTCGGGGTCATCGAGCCCTCGCTCCTGACCAAGGCGATCCTCGTCGCCGTGTTCCTGCTGATCACCAATCCGATCTCCTCCCATGCGATCGCCAGGGGGGCCTACAGGAGCAAGGTTCCGCTCTGGAAAGGGTCCGTCGTCGACCAATACGGTCCCGCACTTGAGAAGAAGGAGAAGGAGGTGTCGGAATGAACGAGCTCGTCTTCATCGCCCTCTCCGCCCTGATGTTCATCATGATGATCATACTGGCAGTATTTGCGATGAGGTCCAAGGACCTCATCAAGGCAGCCATTCTTCTGGCCGGGGTCTCCCTTATAGCTTCCTTTGTTTTCGTCCTTCTGAGGGCCCCTGACGTGGCAATGGCGGAAGCGTCCATTGGCTCCGCCCTGACCGCTATAATCCTGGTGTTCGCCATCAGGAAGACCACAAGGTTCGAGGAAGGGGGTGAGAAGGAATGATGGAAAGGTCGACCCTGCAAAGGTCACTGCCGGCCCTCGCCCTTGCTCTTCTTTTCGCTGCCACGCTGTTCGTCGCCTTCGCTGAGGTGGACTTCGGAGAACCCCGGGTCGACGACGAGGACTCCGTCGCCAGCAGGTACATAACCGAAGGGAACAACGAGACCGGCTCCGCCAATCTCGTTACCGCGGTCGTCGTCAACTACAGGGGCTTCGATACCCTGGGAGAGGTCACGGTCCTGTTCCTCGCCGCCACAGGTGTCGGCGCGCTTCTGACCTTTATCAAGAAGGATGAGGACGAGGATAAAAAAGAGAAGGGACTGCCGCCAAGCCTGATCCTCAACAAAGGGGCGAGGCTCGTGCTCCCCCTGATCGTTCTCTTCGGAGTATACGTCTTCCTCCACGGGCATCTGTCCCCGGGAGGGGGCTTCCAGGGAGGCGTCATCATCGCCTCGGGAATGCTTCTCTATTACATCGCCGAGCCCCATAAGAAAGCCTCGCACAAGGTAATATCCTGGCTCGAATCAACGGCCGGGCTCTCCTTCATCGGACTCGGTCTGGTCGGTCTGATGTTCGGCTCCAAGATCTTCCTTGCGAACGACTACGCCAGCGACTGGGGCGAGGTGGGGATGCTCGTCTCCGCCGGCCTTCTGCCTCTGATCTACATCGCCATCGGCTTCAAGGTGGGCTCGGAAATGACCGGGCTTGTCGAGAGGATGAGGGGGGATGGATCATGAACGGACTGGCGCTTGTGTTCTTTGGAGGAATAATCCTCCTCATCGCCGTCGGCATCTGGGGGATGCTCTCAAGAAGGAACATTATAAAGATCATCATGGCAATAGCAATAATCGAAACGGGGATCAACCTCCTCCTTGTTTCCATCGGGTACGTCTCGGACAGGGCGGCCCCCATAGTCGAGGGGGACACCGGGCTCGGGGTCAGTCCAGTCGGCCAGGTGGTCGACCCGATACCGCAGGCACTTGTCCTGACGGCCATCGTCATAGGGCTGGCAACGACCGCTTTGGCACTTGTCGCGGCCGTCGGCTACTACAGGAAGACCGGGACGCTGGAGTTCAAATCGTGGTCGTACGGTCTTACCAACGAGAAGGAGGTGAAGAAATGACGCCGGACCCTGTCCTTCTCATAGTCTTCCCTCTGATAGCGGCCTTCTTCACGCCGCTCGTAGCAACTTTTTCCAAGAAGACAGCGAGGTTCATCCCGCTGATCGGTGTCCTCTCCATGGGGGTCGTCGCGGTCATGATCCTCCTGGACATAGCCGGAACGAGCTTCAAGGTGGTCCAGAGCACCACGGGCGGATTCGCGCCCCCGTGGGGCATCAATCTCGTGGTGACCCCACTTGGCGCACTCATATCCGTCGGAATGATAGGGGTCGCTTCGTACGTCCTGATCTCCAACATCATCAAGAAGGAGAAGGACGGAGGACCATGGTTCGAGCTCATGACAATGATGGCCACCGCCGGCGCGGTCGGCATGGTGATCACCGGGGACCTCTTCAACATGTTCGTGTTCCTCGAGATCACGTCCATTTCCGGAACGGTTCTAGCCGCCCTTCCCCGGGGCAACGGTAAGAAGGGCCTAAACTGGAAGGGGGCTGCAGGGTACGCGATAATCTCGGCCCTGGCCTCCTTCCTAATACTTGCAGCGGTTGGAATACTCTACGGCTCCACCTCGACCCTCAACCTTGCCCAGATGGGGGCGAGGGTGGAGAATATCGACACCTTCGCCGCGGGGACCGCGTTATTATTGATGATCGTCGGCTTCGGCATCGAGGCGGAGATCTTCCCGCTCAACGGGTGGGCCCCCGAAGTGTACAGGGGCTCCCGATGGGGGACGTCCTCCATCTTCTCGGGGATCATAGGGAAGGCGGGCCTGATAGCGATGTTGAAGGTCGTCACCGTAGTACTCGCCCCCGCCCTCGACGGGAACATCGTGATGGACATCCTCCTCTGGGGGGGCGTCATCACGTTCATCGTTGGCGAGGCGGCCGCCTTCACCTCCAAGGACCTATACAGGCTCCTCGGTTTCTCTTCCATCGGGATGTTCGGCCTGATCCTTGCCTCCTTCTCCCTCGGAGGCCAGAACGGGATATGGGCTGCCGTGATGATAATAATTGGACATATGATCTCGAAACCCGTCCTTTTCTCCCTGGTCGGCTCCCTCAAGGGAGAGGACCTGGATGCACCCCTCTCGGCCCTTGACGGGCTGATGGGGAGGTCGAAAACGGCGGGCTTCCTCTTCGCGGGAGCATTGCTAATGCTATTAGGGATGCCGCCGTCCCCCATATTCTGGGGGAAGTACTTCCTATTCTTTGGAGCGGGGGGCCAGGAGAACTGGCTGATGGTCGGCGTGATAATAGTCGGCACCGTTCTCGAGGCCGGATACGTAGGCAAGCTC
>JBLIRH010000074.1:0-10227 GCA_049472215.1 Thermoplasmatota archaeon
GAACCCTATGAGGATCGCGATCAACACAGGGATAAAGAAGAACGGAAGCATCCAATAGCCCTTGTCCGCGATGTAGATGGTGGAATAGTAGAGCGAATGGGCTCCCAGCACGGAATAGAAAACAAGGTCCCCGATGCCGAGCTGCCATGATCCCGCATCATACGTCAGATGGTCGAAGGGGAACTCCTGGGAATCGTCCCCAAGGGGATCGAACCTTGCCATTAGATTCCCCTGGAGGTCCATCTCCACCATGTCCCTGATCGGACCCTTGAAGACGGCGTAGATGTCCCAGATGGCAAGGGCCACCAGGAGGAATACCACGGTCCAAGTGGGAAGGATGACCGCCATGAAGGCGCCCATGAAAGCGGATATGGTGATCAGGGCGTAATTGCGCTCCTTGCGGGTGAAACCTCTCGAAAGCACCATCGAGCCCGCGGCATACCCGAACAGGAGCCCGGTTATCAGGAACATCAAGAGCGTGCCGCCGCTGTAGAGGTCGTGGATCGTCACGAGCTCCATCTCGTAGGGCTCCCTCACCAGCATCACGTACCAGACCCTCTGGTAGATCGCTTCGGTAAGCTTGAAAAGGAAGAAGGCGAGTATTATTCCGGTCGCTATGGAAAGCGCCCCCCGGAAGAAGTTCTTCAGAAGCCTCCGCTTTCCCATCCTTATGACGGCTACTATCAGAAAGCTTCCAATTATGGCGGGGACTACGAAAAGCAGCATGTTCCCCAGGCTTGCCGTTACCTGTTCTCCGGCCCCCGCATCCTCCTCTGTGGTGAAAATGGCAGCCTCGACCTGGGTATCCGACAGCGTTGCGAAGAGGGAGAGCAGACCGGCAAGTACTATCACGGATACCACCGGCATGAAGAAGTAGAAGGCCCTCCTGGCCAGATCCGGAAGGGACGAGCTCTCCATGTAGGCGGAACAGTGAACGGTTCGATATAGTTTTTCCCGCTATTCACTGAAATCTAGCAGGAGCGACTGCTGAGGGCCGTCAACGGCGGTGGCGGCCTCCTCCTCTTCCTCGAGGGGGCCGTCGGCCGGCTCTATGGAGTTCTTGAGCTGGACCGCGAGCTGCCTCCCGATGCCTTTTATCTTCGCAAGCTCGGAGACCGGGGCCTTCCTTATCCTGTCTATGTCGCGGTAGCCGGATTCGAAGAGCCTCCGCGCCCTCACCCTGCCGATACCCCTCACCTGGACCAGCGGGATGAGCTCCTCCCGGATCCCGTGCTCCACTCGGAGCGTGACCTTGTCGATCTCCGACGTTAGCCCGGTATTGAAAAGCCTGGAGAGCTCCCTCATCGCGTAAAGGATCCAGGTAGCGGTCTCCACCTTGTTGCGGACGTCCCCCGGTCCGAGGTTGTAGAGCGTTTCTATCCTGTCCTCTCCCGCTTCGACGGTCTCATCGTTCTCCCCGATCCATTCAAGAAGGAACATCGCTGTCTTTACCGATGAGAGGAACCATTCATACTCCTCATCCTCCTTGGGTATCGGAAGGAGGAGCTCGTCCTCGTGAGCATACATGTAATTTGTGACGTAGTTCGAGTCCTTACCCCGCACAAAAAGCGGCGGAACGTCAGGGGTGCTGCAGATCACCTGGAGTATCGAGAAGGCCGTAACCCTCTTTCGGTCGGAGTTCAGGGCGTCCCTTATGACGACCGCCGAGAGCGGATCGATGTAGAGCCTCGCCACCCGCTTTCCAAGGTCGGTCGCCTCGACGAGGTCATCCTCCCTTCTGAGGAAACCCTCGTCAATGAGGAACTCCACTAGTTCCTCCACGTCCGTGGAGATCTTCCAGGTGTCGTTCTGGTAAGCATAGAAGGTGGACCTTATGAACTCCCACATCTCGTCCATGTCCTTCACGTAGTTCGTCGCGAAGGAGGATAGCAGGTGCATTCTCAGAGCCGGTCTCGCCCCCAGCTTCGAAAGCACCTCCTCCGGCTTCCCCCATATGTACCTCTCGAGGAGGACGTTGACCTCCTCGGGCCTTCGGGCAAGGAGCCAGGATTCTCCCACTTTATCGTATTTCGGCCTACCGGCCCTCCCGAACATCTGCTTGATCTCGAGGATGGGGATCGGTGCTCTCGGGTTCCAGGTCTCGAACCTGGTCCAGTCCCTGACGATGACCCTTCTTGCCGGGAGATTGATACCAGCGGCAAGTGTAGGGGTCGCATAGAGGGCCTTGAGCTTCCTCTCCTTGAAGGCCCTCTCGATCATCCGCCTGTGCTCGTTGGAGAGTCCGGCGTGATGGAAGGCCGCCCCTCCCGCCACGGCTTTCTTCAATTTCTTGACGACCTTGGCCTCTGAACCGCCGATGGAGCCGGATATAGACCTTAGCTCCTGGAGGTCCCTTGGGCCCAGGTGACCCGCAAGGATGTCGGCCATGTCAACAGCAGAGCTCTCGGCGCTCTTTCTCGTGTTGACGAAGACAAGGACCTGACCCTGCCCGTCGACTGAGTCAAGTACTCCGTCCAGAACTGCGTCCTTGAGGGTATCCCCGGTCCTTGCGTTGAGCTGGAGCATCCCTAGATCGTCGAGTGTGACCTCGCTTCCTTCCACCACTCCCTCCTTGAGGTCAACCGGTCTGAAGTCGGATGTTATCAGCCTGCCTCCGAGCCATCCTGCGATCTCCGCGGAGTTCCCGATGGTCGCGGACAGGCATATTAGCTGGGCTTCGGGATTCAGCTGTTTGAACCGGGTAAGGATCACCTCCAGGGTGGGGCCTCTCCCCGGATCGTTCATGAGGTGGACCTCGTCCGCGACTATGACCTTGAGGTCCCGAAGCCATTTGGACCGGTGGCGCAGGAGAGAATCCGCTTTCTCCGATGTGGCCACTACGACGTCGTAATGCTCCAGCCTCCTGTCCTCATCGTCGTAGTCCCCGTACGATAGGGCCACCTTGATCCCGAGTGCCCGGAGCTCCTGGAGCTCCTCGAACTTCTCCGATGCGAGAGCCCTGAGCGGAACGACGTAAAGTGCCTTCCCCTTCCGAAAGAACCTGTTGAGGATCGCCAGGTACGCGATGAGGGATTTCCCCGCGGCGGTGGGGACCGCCACCACAAGGTTCTCGCCGTTGGCGATGGGCTCGAGCGAATCCCTCTGCGGGGGGTAGAGCTCCTCTATGCCCCATATGTCGAAGGCCTCCTTCACCCTGGGGTGGAGCTTCTTCGGAAGCTGGTCGCGGAGCATCCTACCTCCTCTTCCTCCTCTGTCTTCTCCTGCCTCCCTGCGGCTTCGCCTTGTCCGCCCACCAGCCTTCCCTGAACGGGGGCTGCCGTCCCCCGCCTCCCTTCTTCTCGACCTTCATCTCGCGGATCTCCTTTGCCCTCCGCTCGATCTTGTTCTTCAGCTCGGTCGGGTCTCCCCCGCCATGGGCATCCATCCTTGCGGCAAGGGACGCCGCGGAGGCGAGGGACCTCGCCATCTTACCCCTTTTCTGGACGGGGAGGGAGTGCACCCAGGGGTGCTGGAAGAGAACCCCGTGTTTGGGAGGCTTGCCCCCTTCCTTGAGGAACTTGAAGAACATCTTCTCGGCCCCGAGGACCTGTACGGTGGAAGAGGGAAGCCTTGCCAGCCGGGATAGGCCTCCGGCGGAATGTATAAGCCTTGCACCCACCAGGGGGCCTGCAACGGTCGAGAGGCTAGGGGAGACCACGGCCATCTCCCTCTCGATGTAGCTTTCGAGGCCTTCCCTGGAGGACCAGAGCGAGATCCCGAGGGAAGCGAGTTGAGAGATGCCCGAGAGATCGGCCCCGTCTGGAATTTCAGGGATCGGGGCATCTTTGATCCTTTCATGGAGCTTGGGGTGGTCTCTGGAGAGGATGTCGAGGATGCTTCGGGGGTCCGGGTCCGAGGCCATGATGGCGAGGACCTCCCTCTCCTCGATCAGGGGCGCTATCTCGGGCCAGTACCTTGAATACCATTCCCTGAGCCTCTCCTGGACGAGGTTCAGGGAGGAATCGATGTCGGTCAGCGCCCCGACCGACGACATTATGTTGCCGTCCGAGATCGCCTCCACCCTCTTCATAGCGGCTTTCAACCTGTTCGCTTCCAGGATCAATGTCATCGGATATCCCTTGTCATGGGACCTGGGGACCTCGAAGTCCCAGAGCTCGATGGCCTCGGCTTCAGGGGCGACGGCTTTCAACCTCTCCTCTGTCAGATGTGTTATCCCGTACCTCGATGACAGGTCCCTCTCCCGGTCCAGGACGGAACCTTCTCCGATGAGGTTCATCTCCGAGGCGATCTCCTTGGCATCCTTGGGGGCTCCCTCGAAGTCCACAACGACCCATCCGTCTCCCCTTTTCTCGAGAATGAAGGTTCCGAACCACTGCGTGTGCATCAGCATTCTATCACCGGGACCAAGGTGATATGCGGGACTTGATATAAATCGATAGCAGGGGAGGGTGGGGAGAATCTGAAAGGGCAGGGGTGGGAGGTTCGCTCCCACCCCTCTTTCATTCCATTCTCTTCTGTGGGGGGTTTGGGTATTTTACCTGCAGTGGTACTCTGCCACTACCGGTGACATTGAATCGCATCCGTAGCATCCTGTGACGTAGATGTCCTCGGCATCCTGGATCGAGACGAAGTAAAGGTCGAAATGCCCGATGCCGTCCTCCCAGCCGTTGCACCTGTTGAAGGCGATCGCCCAGACGTCCTCATCGCCCCAGAGACATTTCTCAGCGTATGTGGGGATCCTCCCGGGCCTCTCGTCAAGGTCATTGTATGTGGACTCGATGCAGAGGACAAGCAGGGAGCCGTTCTCTGAAAGGTCATCAGCCTTGCCTTTCATCACATCCATTATCTCGTCCCTCAGCTCGATGTCAAGGTCGGAACCGTTGTAGACCGCCGAGAACTTGTTATGGGTATCCTGATAGGGGACAGAATAGGGGTCGCCTGAATAGTCCATGGAGCTGACCGTCACTTCCGGATCGGCAAGTAATCCATTCGGACCGGGCTCAAGATCAGGATCGGGATCAGTGCTGCCTCCCTGGTCAGGATAGAACAGCTCGATGCATCCTGTGGATAGAACAATGACCGTCAGTATAGCTGCGCTATATGCGATGAGCAGCATTTTCCTTTTAGGGGAGCTCTCCTCTCCTTTGATGGGTATCCCTCCAGTAGCATTCTTCCATGGACCTTGAACATATATACCCACTTTGGAACACCTTTTGGACAGCCAGCAGTCCATTTTTTCTGTTATTTCAGTCTTCCTCACCCAGGATACTTATCGACGAGGAGCTTTCGATTTAAGTATCGGCCCCTCTGCAATCCATGGCATGAGAACGAATGGGCAGGACCGTTCGACCATCATGCGGAAAAGGAAAATGGTGATAAGTTTGAAATATGAACAAGGCAAGTCCATCCAGAGAAATGAGGGTGGTAATATGAGGAAATGGCACTATCTCATGGTATGCATGCTTCTGGCCGCGTCCTTCGCATTCGTCGGATCGGCCTTTGCGCAGGGAGAGCCGGATGATGACGACGATGATCCCTTCGGCGGGCTCTTCGATCCGGAGAACACCGAGGTCGAGGTGGTCCTTGAGTGGGAGTCGCCGGATCGGGCCGAGTTCAAGATGTCCATGGAGATGGACCTTGGAGCCTTCGGCGAGATGTTCAGAGGGCTCCTCGATAACAACAGCGACGGGAAGATCGACGAGAGCGAGATAGAGGAGCTCGGATCCTTCTTCGAGACCGACGATCCCGAGGGAAATCCGCTCGAGCTCGACATCCTGATAGACAACAGATCCGCCCAGATGGAGTTCGAGTCGGGTTGGACCGGGCTTGTGGGGGACGTCGACAGCACCGAACCGATCGGAATGTACTTCAACACGGTCTATACCTGGACCCTTGACGACACCCTGGACAGGCATACGATATCTCTCAGACCCATGGATACAAACGACAGTGATGATGACGAGATACCCGATGACGTCAACTGGACCGATGATGACGACGACGATGATGGGATACCGTTCGACATGACCTTCGTCATAAAGATGCCCGACGGGTGGAGCATCGACGAAGACTCGGTCGTTCCCGAGAACATGAAGCAGTTCGTGACAGAGGACGGCACCATCGAACTCACTCCCGAGGACATCGAGGCGATAGGCGAGCCCGAAGGGGATATCGTGAGCTTCGACATAGTCAAGGGAGAAAGTTCCGACAGCCCGTTCCCTCTCTGGATACCCGTGGGAGCCCTCTTCGTTGCGGTCCTATCCCTTGGGCTGCTCGGGAGCAGGAGAAGGTGAACCGGGCGGCGGAAGTCCGGGCCTCTGAGCCATAGGCTGAACAGGAGGGGCGGCCCTCTGGGGTGGAATACCCGGAGGGGGAAGCGGCCCCCTGAACCCTCCCGGCGGGAAAGGAACCTGCCGGGGGGGTTCGGCCTCTTTTCTTTTTCTCATCACGAGTACAAGACCCAGTGCCGCAATTATTAAGACCGCCAGGACGACAACGGCACCAAGGAGTATCACAGCGCCTGAACTCCCTCCCGAGCCTTTGGTCGAGGGCGCTTCGGTGATGGTGATCTCGTGCTCTATCGGCACCTCGTTGTCGCCGTCGAGCACGGTCAGTACCACCGTGAACTTTCCGGCATTTTGGTAGGTATGGTTGACCACAGGGTCCTTGGTGTATATCTCGTCGGAGCCGTCTCCCGGATCGAAGACGTATGTCAGGTTCGGGAGGTCGGTCTCGGTATCCAGTGTTCCCGAAGCATCGAAGATCACAAGTGAACCTGCAACGGCCGTCTTGGGGGCCTCGAGCGCTGCGAACGGGGGCGGATTCCTCACCAGAACGGTAGCCGTCTTCAGGTTCCCCATGTCGGTCCCGTCGAACGCCCTGACCTCGATCTTCTCGTTCCCCGGAATCCTGAAGATGTGCTGGATCCTGGCCGGCCCCCAGAAGGTCCTGTCCTCGATGGTCCATTCGAACTGAAGACCCTCCACATCGCTGAAGGTGTCGATCGAACCCTCGGCCGAAAGGGTAAGCGGTTCGTCCATGTCGATGCTGGTCCGGGACAGGTAAAGGTCCGTCCTGGGTACTACGTTCTTCACCGTCACGTTCATCGTGGCGTTGAACTCCTTTCCGTCGCCGTCCCTGGTGAAAAGGGTCAGGACGTACGATCCTTCCATCTGGTAGGTGTGCGTGGCGGATATCTCCCCGTCCGACCAATCCGTGAAGAACCCGTCACCGAAGTCCCACCTCGTCTCGATGAAGGGCTCGTCGGACGGATTATCATGGACAGTTCCGGTGAAGGTGTAGGCGGAATCCTCCAGGATACCGTCTCCCAGGATCCGGTCCAGGGTGATCCTGGGCGCAGGGTCGGTGACGGTGACATTTATCCTGGTGACCGGTGCTTCCTCATCGTCGTCCCTTACCATGACGAGCACGGTATAATCTCCCGCACTGGTGTAGGTGTGCGTCTCCCTGAAGACCTTCTTCCATCCGGTCTCGGTCCCGTCACCGAAGTCCCACCGCGCCTCCAGGTCATCGATGTCGATGTCAAGATCGTGGACGGAGACCTCGAACTCGTGCTCCTCGTCCTCCTCTAGCGTCACATCCTCTTCAAGAGGGGTAACAACGGGAACGAAGTTCTCCACGGTGATATCGATATGGGCCGTCCCCGTGTCGCCGAAGCGGTCCTTCACCTCCACTGCTGGTCTGTAATCACCTGCCTCGTAGGAGAACATTACCTGGGCATACTTGCTCCAACTCGTGGACCTTCCGTCCCCGGAATGGAACCTGTACTGCAGGTCGTCGATGTCCGACGGTGAATCGTATCCCTCGGCGTTGAAGGTCAGCCGGTTCCCCTCGATGAGGTCCCCCGAGAATGTGAGATTGACCTCGGGGACCCGGTTCCTCACCCTGACGATGGTCTGGGCTCCTGCGGTCTCGCCGTCGTCATCGGTGGCAACGACCTCTATCTGGTATGTTCCTTCAAGGGCAAAAGTCATGGTCTTCGTGGATCCCCCCGGCTCCTCTACCCCGTCCGGTCCCTTCCACATGTAGGTCATCCTCGCAACGTCGGAGGGAGTGTCCTGTACATCCGGAACGAATGTGTATTCATCGCCCTCGAGAAGCTCCAGGGCGGGGATCATCGATATTGTGGGTTTTAGATTGCTGACCTCCACTATGATCGGTTCGAGGTCCCAATACGTGGAGTAGGTATCCTTGACCCTGAACCTGAGCCATTTGGTCCCGCTCGTCGAGAAATTTGTGGAAAGGTCCTCCTTCGTCACCGTTGTCTCGAAGACTCGGTCCGTATCAAGGTCCCAGTACCGCTCCGAGATCGCAGCACCCGTGATCGTTATATCGATGTTGAGGACCCCATCCTCAACCACCTCTAAATGGTCAGGACCCGTTATCATTACTTCCTTTGTTGTCGGTTCTTCTATGGTGTACCTTGAATCAACGGACATCCCCGAGAGCTTCTGGATCCTCCCCGAGGTCCAGTATATCCAGATCTCGTCAACGGAGTTCCTGCTTCCCAGTCCGAAGTGGAGCCTCTGGGGCTGCTGGAATCCGTGGCCCCCGCAGTCGCCACCCACATATCTGGTCATCGTCAGGTCACCGGATTTTACCACGACTTTCGTGCCGATGGCGTCGGTGGAGGTCTGGTACTGTCCCCCGGCTCCCTGGAGGTCGAACTCGATCCAGTGGTTCGAGTTTCCCGGATTCTTGAAAAGATGGATCTCTCTCGGTCCCTTGTAGGGAAAGGTCCCCTCGGTGCAGAAGTCGAGGTCCCCGTCGTTGTCGACATCCACGAAGGTGCCCCCGGTATTGGACCAGACCTTGAGGTTCGATGTGTCGGTCCTGTCCGAGAACGTCTTGTCCCCGTCGTTCTCCCACATGAAGGAGTGGTCCCAGAAGGAGTAGGTCTTGACCTGGGGAACCCAGAGGTCGAGATCGCCGTCGTTGTCGTAGTCGCCCCAGGCGACCCCGAAGTAGTCCTCGTCCTTCCACATGAGCTGCCCCGTATCCGGGTCTTGCACGGTGGTGCCAGAAGGAGTAATGGGGATGCCTGCTTGGACCCTGATGTCGGTGAACTCGAGGTACGGGGGTCCCGAATTTTCGAAGAGCTGTGAGTCAGCACAGTAGTAGCCACGGTTCATTCCGCTCCTCTCGTCGTCCTTATGGGCGAGGTGGGAGACCCAAACGTCCATATCCTGGTCGTTGTCAAAATCCGCCCAACCGGCCCCGTTCGAATGGCCGTAGTAGTTCTCGCCCTGATAGTACGTCTTCTTACCGGTGAGATTGTACTGGACAGCGCTCTCCGTGAAGGTCCCGTCGCGGTTGTTGATCCAAAGCTCGTTGGGGGTCAGATGATAGTTGCTGACGTAGATGTCGGGCCACCCGTCCTCGTTCGGATCGCACCAGACGACCCCCATTCCCGCATACGATTCGGACCTCGGATTTAGGCCTGCGGAGATAGAGACATCTGTGAACCCGAAGTTCGGGGGGCCGTTGTTGCGATAGAGTCTGTCCATCTCCCCGGGATAAGGCCACTGGAGGTCCCCGGGCTTCCTCCACCCCACGGTGTAGATGTCCGGGTAGCCGTCCCTGTTGTAGTCCCCCCAGGCGATACCTTCCGACGGAAGTCCGTCGGAGGGGTTCCCCGATGATGCGGTCACATCTGTGAAATCCCAGTTGGGAGGACCGTTGTTGCGGAAGAGGTGGTCATCGTCGCCTGCGGTGTAGAAATCGAGATAACCGTCACCGTTGTAATCCGCCCACTGGGAGTATCCTCTCGTGATATTGACCCCTGTATCATTGGAAACGTCCGTGAAGATCACGGGGAGGTTCCAGTCGGGGGGGCCGTCGTTGCGGAAGAGATAATTGGAGGAGGGTCCCCTGACGAGGAGATCAAGATAACCGTCGTTGTTATAGTCTCCCCATGCCAGGTTGTCCCCCCTGTATCCGGCCAGACCGGAACTTTCGGAAACGTTGATGAAAGTGGGGGTCCTGGTGGGTCCGGGTATATTGGGAGCAATGATGGGAGCTCCTTCCTCGCCTGATCCCCACATGGCAGCGGGTATGGTCAACACAAAGGCCAGAAGTATTGCGAGCGGGACCTTGGACTCCATTTCTTCTCCCCATTGGTCATTGGGAATGCATCTACTTAAACGAAGTGGAAATCAGTGATAATTATTTGTGCAATGAACCACATATCAATTCCAGATGAGGGGACAATTAGAATTCGAGGTGAAGAGATATCCAGGGACAGCC
>JBLIRH010000075.1:0-10082 GCA_049472215.1 Thermoplasmatota archaeon
ATCATCAGGCTGGACAAGAAGCCCGACGGCTCGGCCGAGATGGTGAAGCTCGACGACGGCTCCAAGGTCCTCCAGCTTGCCGGGAGGCTAGGAGAGTTCGACCTCCAAAAGGAGTTCGGCGTCCCCGAGAGCGTCATAGATTCCCTGGACATAACCTCCCAGCTCGCCTTTGCCGCCGGTCTTCTGGCCCTCAAGGATGCGGGTATACCTCTCGTAAAGAGATATTCCCAGACATCAACTGGCTCGTTCCTCCCGGAGGAATGGGAGTTGCCTCTGGAGCTCCAGGAGGACACGGGTATAATCTTCGCTTCGGCATTCCCTGGGTTTGACAGGCTGTACAAAGAAATGGCGGAGTACTGCAGCGTCAAGATCGAGAAGGCAACGGTCCAGGAGAGGAGGAGGCTATACGAGGTTCTTAAGGATAAGGTGAAGGGAACCGAACTCCAGGATGAGCTCGAGGAGCTTTTGAAGGGCAGCGCAACCAAGGAATACCTGTACCCGAGGAACTTCATGTTCATGGTCCTCGCCATGGGCCACTCTCAGTTCGCCCAGTACATCAAGGCGAAGGGACCCAACACCCAGATCAACTCGGCCTGCGCCACTTCGACCATCGGTATCGGGATCGCACAGGACTGGATACAGTCTGGAAGGTGCAAGCGCGTCCTCGTCCTGGGGGCTGATGATCCATCTTCCGATATGAACATGGAATGGTTCGGCTCGTCCCTCCTTGCATTGGGCGCCCTCACCAACGAGAAGGATATCACCAAGGCAGCAATGCCCTTCGATGAGAGGAGGAAGGGAATGATCCTCGGTTCCGGTGCCTCGGCGATCCTGGTCGAGGCCGAGGAGGAACAGATGAGAAGGGGCATGAACCCGATCGTAGAGATCATGGGATCGCATATAGGCAATTCCGCCTACCACGGTTCCAGGCTGGATGTCGCCCATATCGCAAGGTCCATGGACCGTTTCATCTACAAGATGGAAAGGCTCCACGGTTTCAAGAGGGATGACATAGCCCCTGACATGGTCTTCATGTCCCACGAGACCTACACCCCCGCAAGGGGAGGCTCCTCCGCCGCAGAGGTCGAATCCCTCAGAAGGACATTCGGCGAGAAGTTCAGGGAAATTATCATTCTCAACACCAAGGGATTCACTGGCCACGCTTTCGGAGCATGCCTCGAGGACCCAGCACTGGTGAAGAGTCTCGAGAAAGGTGTGCAGATACCGATCGCGAACCTGACCCCGGAGCATATCGACAAGCAGTTCGAGGGGATGCAGCTTTCCAGGGGAGGAAAGCACGACAGGCACTACGGCCTAAGGCTCGCTGCAGGTTTCGGTTCGCAGCTATCCTTCCTTCTGGTAAAGCGGCACGACCATGTCGATCGATACATCGAGAGAGCAAAGTACGAGAGATGGCTCAGATCGATAGCGACGACCGAGCCGGTCGAACTCGAGGTCGTCGGCAACGTGCTCAGGTTGAAGGATTCAGGCAGGGACAACCTTATTCCGCACAGGGCCGTCAGGAGGGAATCCTCGCAGATAGGCTACCAGAGAAGGATCTCGGAGATAACCGACGAGGGATATTTCAACGAGGTCAAGGGACAGGTCATATCCATCTTTGCCCAGAAGATGGGATTCCCCGAGGACACTATCGACATAGACGGCGACCTCGAGGCGGACATGGGCATCGACACGGTGAAGCAGGTGGAGCTATTCGGGGCCGCCAGGGTCCATTTCGGCCTTCCCAAGGACGAGGGAGTGAACCTCCGGGATTATCCGACCCTGAGACACGTTATCAATTATATCATACACAAGAAGGGTCCTGCTGAGCCAAAGGTCGTGCCAGAATCTCCGCCGCCCCCCTCTCCCCCTCAGCCCGAGGTCAAGGAGAAGGACCAGTGGGAATTGGTGAGGGACCAGGTCATATCCATCGTTTCCGAAAAGACCGGATATCCCGACGACATGCTGGAGCTGGACCTCGATCTCGAAGCGGACCTGGGCATCGATACGGTGAAGCAGGTGGAGCTCTTCGCACTTGCACGGGAAGAGTTCGACCTTCCCAAGGACGACACTATCAATCTCCAGGACCTCAACACCCTCCGGAAGATAATCGACTATGCGGTCGAAAAGATGGGAGGCGAGATCCCCACGCTTACGGCTCCCATCGCTGACGAGAAGACGTGCGAGGCGCCCCCCAAGGAGGAACCCGAACCCGAAATCGAACCCGAGCCAGAACCTGTACCAGAACCCGAGAAGAAGGCCGCCGGGATCACCTGGGACCAGGTGAAGGACCAGGTCATTTCCCTGGTCGCCGAAAAAACCGGTTATCCGGACGACATGCTGGAGCTGGACCTCGATCTCGAGGCCGACCTTGGGATCGACACGGTGAAGCAGGTGGAGCTTTTTGCGACCGCCCGTGAGGATTTCAACCTTCCCAAGGACGACACCATCAACCTTTCAGAGCTCAATACGCTCAGAAAGATCATCGATTACGTCATGGGGCAGATCGGAGATGTAATTCCTCCGGAAACGGCTCCTGCGGTGGACGAAAAGAAAGCCGAGCCCGCACCCGAATTGGAGGAGAAGATCGAACCGGTCAAGGAGGAAGAGAAGGCCGTTCAGGAACCCGGGGTGCCGGAAGGTGCATGGGACAAGATCAGAAACAAGGTCATCGAGATAGTCGCCGAGAAGACCGGCTATCCCGACGACATGCTGGAGCTGGACCTCGATCTCGAGGCCGACCTCGGGATCGACACGGTCAAGCAGGTGGAGCTTTTTGCGACCGCCCGTGAGGACTTCAACCTGCCCAGGGATGACACGATCAATCTTGCGGACATGAACACCCTCAGAAAGATCATAGATTATGTATCGGAGAAAATAGGGGCTGACGTCATGGCGGGGGCCCCTCCCTCGGAAACACTACCCCTAAAGGAAGAGGGAACGATCAAGGAAGAGGAGGCTCCACCGGTGAAGGCTGAAGAGCCGAAGGTCGAAGCACCGGCTCCTGCCGTCCAGGAAGCCCCTGCAAAAGAAGAGCCGGCCAAGGAGGAGGCTGCTGCCGTATCCGCAGGTCACTGGGAGAACGTCAAGAACAAGGTCATCGAGATAGTTTCCGAGAAGACCGGCTATCCCGAGGACATGCTGGAGCTCGATCTCGATCTCGAGGCCGACCTTGGGATCGACACGGTGAAGCAGGTGGAGCTCTTCGCCATGGCCCGTGAGGACTTCGACCTGCCCAGGGACGACACCATAAGCCTTCAGGACATGCCGACCCTCAGGCACATCATAGATTACGTTGCATCCAAGATCCAGCCGGAAGAGGCTCCGGCACCGTCCAAGCCGGTGGTGGAGGAGGCTCCAGCCCCTCCGGCCGAACCCGAAGTGAAAGTGGAGGAGAAGGCGGGTTCGGATGAGGACTTCATAACGCGCAAGGTCGTGGAGATCGTGGCCGAGAAGACGGGATATCCCGAGGACATGCTCGAGCTGGACCTCGATCTCGAGGCGGACCTCGGTATCGACACTGTGAAGCAGGTGGAGCTGTTCGCGATGGCAAGGGAGAACTTCTCCCTTCCCAAGGACGATACCGTGAACCTCCAGGACCTGAACACGCTCAGAAAGATCATCGAATACATTGCATCCAAGGGTACAATACCACAGGAAAAAGCGGAGCCGCAACCGGTGGAAGAGAAGAAGATAGAGATAGAGCAGCTCACCGAAGAGCAGCTGAAGGAGCGTGTCAACAGGTGGGTTCTGCAGGCTGACGAAGCACCCGCGGTCTCTCCCAAGGAAAGCCCTGTCAAGGGCAGGAAAGCGCTTGTCATCGGTGGTGATGAGAGTTCCGTGTCCATCCTGAAGGAGAAGCTAGGCATAGAGCCTGTACTTCTTCCACAGGGGGTCGCCCGGTTCGACGAGGACGTCATACCCGAGATAGAGGGCATCATATGTATTGCCCCGCTCTTTTTGGAGGACGATCCGGACCCGGAGGAATGGGACGGCCTTGCCGCCTCGACATCGAAGCTCCTCTTCGCAACGGCCAAGGCCATGGACAAGAGATTGAAGGACGGCGGCTTCCTCTATTCAATCACGGCAATGGGAGGAAAATTCGCGCTCAACAGGGCCGTGAACCCGTTCAATGGCAGCGTATCCGGCTTCACCAAGGCTGTTGGAAGGGAGTATCCGAACGCAGACGTGATCGCGATGGACGTTGATCCGGCCATGAGCGTCGAGAAGGCGGTCGACCTCCTGCTTGCCGAAGTGTCGAACGAGGGACACCCGCTGGAGGTCGGATACGACCTCGAGAAGAGGTACCTCCCTGCCATGAGAATAGTCCTCCAGCCCGATGAGGAGAACCTGAAGTTCACGGACGGGATGTCGATCCTCGTGTCCGGTGGCGGAGGCGGTATCACCGCCGAGATCATCAAGGGCATAGCAAAGAGGGCAAAGGTGAAGCTGCATATAGTTGACATCACGGAACTCCTCCCGGATACGGACAAGCTCGCCGCCCTGGACGAGGACGGCCTGGCCAGGAAGAAAGAGGAGATCCGCCAGCAGATGGAAAAGGACGGGACAAAGGTCACACCTGTCCTGCTCGACCGGGAATTTTCCAGGATAACTAGGAGCGTCGGCGTTTACAAACTGATGAAGGAGCTCGAATCGATGGGAGCCGAGCCCCACTATCACAGGTCCGACATCAGGGACAGCGCTTCCCTGGCGAACATCGCCAAGGAGAACGGTCCCTTCGACGGTATAATACATGCAGCGGGGATCGAGCAGTCCAAATCCCTTGTTTCCAAGAAGCAGGAGGACTTCGACAGGGTCTTCGACATCAAGGTCCAGGGGGCCAAGGCCATCCTGGATGCCACCAGGGATCACCCCATCAAGTTCTTCCTGACATTCACATCGGTTGCGGGAAGGTTCGGCAACGCCGGGCAGGTGGATTACAGCAGTGCGAACGATCTGATCGCGAAGCTCAGGGGCGCCCTCATCAAATACCATCCCGACTGCACTTTCAAAGCCGTCGGATGGTCTGCATGGGCCGGGGTTGGAATGGCAAGCAAGGGGGCTGTAAAGACCCTTCTGGAGATGGGAGGCATCACATTCATACCGGTCGACGACGGAATAGAGTACGCCATATCGGAGATCCTTCACGGTAAGGAGAGGGAGGTGTACTATTCCGGCTCCCTTGGCCCGATGGACAAGGGCGGTGTGCTGAAATGGTCGGAGGGAATCCATCCTCCGATGCGGGTAGAAGCTGACATCGTACCGGCAGTCACCGAGAAGCCCCCGGTACAGAAAGGTGTTTCACCTCTCATCGACGAGGTCATGGAGAAAACGGGTGACAGGATCAAGGTGAGGAGGTCCCTTGACGGCATCCGCGAGAGGTTCCTCCCGGACCACTCCATACTGGGGACGATGGTGCTCCCCGGTGTCATGGGTCTCGAACTTTTCGCCGAGACCGCTTCGGTCCTGTGCCCGGACCTCCAGGTAGTCGAGCTCCGTGACATCATGTTCAGGAAGGCGGTGAACGTCAAGGAGACCCTTGACATCTTCGTTGAAGGGGGCATCTCCTCCGAGGAGGAGGGTGGTAAGGTAGTGACCCTCAGGGTATACTCCATCCTCAGGTCCAAAAAGACCGGGAAGGAGGTGGAGGTCGAGCACTACCAGGGGAACGTGTTCATGGGAAAGAGGTCGATGGAATGCCAGGAGGTGAGCGATCATCCCCTGCAGCCGCGAAATGTCCTCGCACAGGTCCTGAGGCCCGAGATCTACAACCATCTGTTCCACGGCCCGAGGTTCCAGGTAATGGAGGGTATGGAGGTCCTGAAGGACGGAGAGCTCATAGGCATCTATCATCCGGCCCCGGAGGATCTGTTCGATCCCAAAACAGGGTGGGGGAACGGCGATCTCCTGACGGCACCCATGCAGACCGAATGCGGTTTCCAGACTGCCGGAGCCTACGTGCTCGACCGGTTCAAGCTAATGGCCCTCCCGGTGAAGGTCGGTGTGATCGAATACAATGTGGACACTCAGGTGTCCGAACCCGGGATCGTCTGGGTAAGGTTCGAGGGCAGGGAAGACAACACGTTCAAGTTCGACGTCGATTTCCTCGATCGGAACGGGAACGTCAGGTTCTCGTACAGGGATTATCAGCTCAAGTCCATGATGAACTACGATGGCGAGCTCAAGGGGGACCATTCGGTAACATTCGAGGAGTTCCATTCTCCCAACGATGATGTAAGGGTGTTCAGGATCGACCTTGATTCGGCCCCCGAAGACCTCGAGAAGTACGTCCGCTATTTCGGAGAGGAAGAGTGGGGATCCCTGGTCACCGAGAAGATGACCCAGAAGAGGAGACGGGAGCATACCATGGGGAGGGTTGTGGCGAAGATGGCCGTTTCATGGTATCTCGCCACCACGCGATACAAGGTCGTCCCCGTCAGCTCCATCAGGATAGAGACCGAGGAGAAGGGAAAGCCCTATGCTGTGGTGGACGGGGAGAGAATTGAGATCTCGATCTCCCATTCGCACAGATGGGCCGTGTGCTCCGTGGGGGGCAGGGTCCACGGTGTTGACATCGAGCTTGCCGAACACCGCGACAGGTCCTTCGTGGACGAGGCGTTCACGGAGACCGAGGCCCAGCTCATATCGGGCAAGCAGAAGGAGTACGACGTGGGGGAGAACATGATGCAGACGCTGTTCTTCTCGGCCAAGGAATCCTACCTGAAGATGAAAGGCCTCGGGCTGTCGGTCGACCTCAGGTCTGTGCAGTGCAGCGAGGTCGTGAAGCTCCCCAACAAGGGAGGAATTTCCTTCGACGTGTTCGTCACCCACGATGGTGACGAACGGAAGGTCCAGGCGCATGTTCCATCTGCGTATGTCTTGACGGTTTGCGTTGACGATCGATCATGACGTCATGGTCGGATGTCAATTGCATTGGAAATAGCATGGCTGCATGTGGGGGCGGGTAAGAAGGTGATCGGGAACTGGAAAGAGATGAGTTCCTGAAATGGTGTCCCGCGCACGCGTTTCTCCCTGTGAAAACGGACCAGGAAGAGCTATTTACCATAAGGTGGATTTGACACCCGATCCCGATGCAGACCAGATGTGAGAGGGTCGATATCTCGACCGGAGGGGAGAAGATAGCCTTCTTCCCCGAGAAGATGGCAAAGGACCTGGACCTCCATCCCATGGACAGGGTGGAAGTGATCAATGTCAAGGACATCAGGTCGATACATACGGTGACGGTCCAGTTCTGGTCTTCCCTCAGGGACAAGGTCGGACTGTGCAGGGAGCTTGCCGACGAGATGGAGATCAGAGAGGAAGGGATAATCGTTGTGAGGCCGATCCCAAAGCCTGATTCCGTCAAGCATATTGTCGAAAGGATGAACGGCGTGGAGCTCTCGGGTAACCAGATAATGGAGATCGTCGGGGATATCGTTGACGACTCTCTATCCGAGGTCGAGCTATCCTGCTTCGTGACATCGTGCACGATGCAGGACCTTTCCATGGCGGAGCTGTACAATCTCACCAGATATCTTGCGGAATCCGGCGACAGGCTCGAGTGGGAGGACGAACTCGTCGCGGACAAGCACTGCACCGGAGGGGTTCCCGGGAACAGGACCTCTCCCATCGTCGTTCCGATCATCGCCTCTCTTGGTGTCAAGATACCAAAAGCCTCTTCCCGTGCCATCACCTCACCTGCTGGAACGGCCGATGTCATGGAGACCATGGCGAAGGTCTCGTTCGAGAAATGGCAGATCCAGGACATAGTGAAAAAGACCGGAGGCTGCCTGATCTGGGGCGGCGGGCTCAACATCGCTCCGGCCGATTCGAGACTGATCAAGATCCGGAAACCCATCGACTCGAATCCGGAGGGTCTTCTGATATCATCCATTCTTTCGAAGAAGTACGCCATGGGGTCCAAGTACGTCCTGATCGACATGCCGGTCGGTCTCGAGACGAGGTACCACTCCCTCGGGGAGGTCCGCCATATGGCCCAGAAACTCAAGAAGGTGGCTGCTAGGCTAGGGATGAGGTCGGAGGTCATCATAACGTTCGGGGATGAGCCGATAGGGAACGGGATAGGCCCCAACCTCGAAGCGAGGGATGTCCTTCAGGTCCTGATGAACAGGCCTAACGCACCCGCGGACCTCAGGGAAAAGGCCTTGATGGTCGCCGGGAACCTGATAGACCTCTTCGGCCGGGACAAGTTCGGTCAAGATCACAGACCCGGGGACGGCATGGAGATCGCAAAGGAGGCCCTGGAATCCGGAAATGCCCATACCAAGTTCAAGCAGATCATCTATGCTCAGGGCGGGGACCCGGATATTGCGCCTGAGAAATTCCCGCTCTCATCGACCGCCATCGACATAAGGGCGCCCAAGGACGGCAAGCTCGTTGATTACGATAATCAAGTGGTAAAGAAGGTGGCAAGGCTTGCAGGGGCTCCGTTCAATGTCGGTTCCGGGATAGACCTTTACAAGAAATCCGGAAGCGTGGTGACACGGGGCGAACTTCTGCTCAACGTGCACTGCGGGTCCGAGGAGAAGCAGTCCATGGTCTATGATTTCCTCTCCCGCAACAGGATGTTCACCATCGAGTGAATCATTCCTCCCATTCCTCGCCTGTGAAGTATCCCTGCGACCGAAGGAAAAGGAATATTCCCACCGCGGCAAGCACGAGAACGATGACCACAAGGACGATCCACAGGAAGGCAAGACTTGGCCCCTTTTCGACCGACCTATCTTCGATCCTCTCCATGAGAGGTATACTTCCTGTTAGCGATCCGTCCGCGTTCAAGACAGCATCGAACTGTACGGTCCTGTAGCCCGTCTTGGACAGGGTGATATTGAGGGTGCTCCCCGCATATCCAGATGATATCCTGAAATTTGCACGACCGTCCTCTACAGTTAAATTATTCCAGATAATATCTTGAGTCATTATGATGACGACCTGGATCTTTATTGTGACGGTCACACCCTCGATGACCACAAGATCGGTATCCATGACGGGTCCGATCTTTACGTCGAGCATGACAGGCCACTCTCCCCCTATTACGGTCAAATGGATGGTATCGGAATCGGAGTTGCCAGCAGCGTCCATTACAGTCAGGGTTATCTGGTACCTGCCTGGCTCCTGGAACCTGAAGGCGGTCCTTGCCCCGTCAAGGTTCACATTGCCGCCGAGATAGGAGAAGCTCCAGGTGTAGTATAAAATACCGATATTGTCGGTGCTCCCTTCACCATCGAAGAAGACCAGGTCCCCCTCATCGGCGTACCTGTTGCTCCCCGCATCAGCTGTCGGGGGGTCGTTATCGATCACGTTCACTATCTTGACCTGTGTGGACATCCTGTTCCCGGAGCTGTCCTCCGCGGAAAGGATGTAGTGAAGCTTGTCCGTCGAGTTCCAGGGGATCGTAATCTCGAGCTCCCCCTCGTTCGCTTCTGCGATGATCATGTTCTGGCTGTCCCCGTCCCCGAACCAGTATTCCACCTCCAGCAGGACCACGGCGATGTTGTCGTCCGACCGCGCCCTGAATATGAAGGGGTCTCCGGTGGTGGCGTTTTGGTCGGAGGTGTCGAAGGGAACGAGGGGATATTCTCTGTCCGTTATCGTGACGTTGCGATGGAGGGTCACATTCCTGTAAAAGAGGTTGTCCGTTGCATCTATGCGGTAGATGAAAGGTAGGATCGCGTCCGGTA
Organism: Thermoplasmatota archaeon; assembly: GCA_049472215.1. Classification (GTDB taxonomy): domain Archaea; phylum Thermoplasmatota; class Penumbrarchaeia; order Penumbrarchaeales; family Penumbrarchaeaceae; genus JAFGLL01. The sequence continues at coordinate 9,702 of JBLIRH010000075.1, forward strand.
TGTAGACCGTGTACTCCCAACCCACATCCGAAACCCTGGTAAGCTTTGAAACGATCGGATCGGCCCCATAGCCGATATTGTATTCCACCTTGCATTCCAATATTCCCGAGTGATCCAGAAGCTCCACGTGAAATGTGAAGTTCTCCCCCGCGTAGGCGACATCCGGTGTCAGGTCAATGACCTCCGGAGGATGAATGTCAATATGGAAGACTTCGCCCACAAGGGGATACCTGTCAAGTGAATTGAGCGTCCCGTTCTCGTCATAGATATTGTAGGGGATGCTCCAGACCCTTCCGTTGGATACGGCGCTCGGGAACTTGTCCCTGTAATCGCTCCAGTAATTCCCCTCCCCACTATTATCGTCGAATACGTTCTTCTGGC
>JBLIRH010000076.1:0-10068 GCA_049472215.1 Thermoplasmatota archaeon
AGTTCGGATTGTGATCGCAGTCGGGATTGGAGCGAGGTGAATGCGTGAAGTCGAATGTAAGAACAATAACAATATGTGCTACGGCCGTTCTATTATTGAGCGGCCTGGGATTGTTGATCATACCGTCATTCGCGGAAGGGGCATACACGGGAACCGTGACCATCAATTCCGATGGGACCGTATCCCCGTCGGATGCCCCGATCGATCGACAGGGCAAGGTATACAAGCTGACCGACGACATCGACGGAATGCTCGTTGTATTGAGGTCCAACATCGAGGTCAACGGGATGGGTTATACCATAACCGGAGACCTGAGCGACTACGGGATATACCTCGACAACGTGAACGGTGTCACTGTGAAGAACTTCTACGTGTACTATGCATACATGGGTATCAGGCTGGATACTTCCTGCGGCTGCACCATCAAGGACAATACCGTTGCGAACTCGAGGAACATGGGGATCGGCCTGTGGTATTATTCCAACGACAATACGGTGAAGGACAATTATCTGACCGGTAACAATGCCGGGGTGGGAGTGATATATTATTCCACCGAGAATATCGTCAAGGACAATATGGTGGTCTCCAACGGATACGGACTGGATACCTTCCGCTCGGACTACAACATGTTCAAGGACAACACCGTTACCTCTCATTCCAGGTGGGGGATCGGCTTCAGATTTTCCGCCAACAATGTTGCGAGGAACAATTATGTGGACACCACCGGCGGTTCCGGGATAACCATCTACTACGGGACCGGGGGCCATACGGTGCAAGATAATTCCATCATGAACTGCGGTTGGGCCGGGGTCGAACTGTACTATGAGGGGGACATTATGGTCAAGGACAATGAGATCTACGATACATACATCGGGGTCGGGTCCTGGTTCACCTGGGATATCTCCATCATCTCCAACTATATCACAGGCAGCATCGTCCCGGGAGTTTACATAGACACGGCGACCACGAACCTGGTCCATGGGAATGAGATCGTTGACAACGGATTCGGTGTCTATTTCTGGAACAGCGATGAGTACCTGGATATGGACAACACCATCACCTGCAATATCATCCAGGACAACGATTACGGGTTCTACACGGATGATGTGACGGTCGGACCATGGATCGCTTATGATTGCGGTGGTAACACTATCCATCACAACTACATCATCGACAATGATGTTCAGGTCTACGAGGGGTACGACAACTTCTGGGATAACGGAAAGGGTGAAGGCAACTACTGGAGCGACTATGAAGGCGAGGATACGGACCATGACGGCGTTGGCGATACCGACCTTCCCCACAATGGCGTGGACTATTATCCCTTGATGTACTGAACATATCAATAATGACCCAAGGCCCGATCTTCGGGCCTTTTCTTTTTCTTTTTAAAGATCAGATCAGGTAGAATTCAGACTCGGTTGTACTGTTAAGATGCTCATCAGTCATCGGAGGGGTCCCAACCGGTCCTGAGTCCCTCATCAAGTCCGTTGAGGACCTCCATATCTTCTGATGAAAGATCGAAATCGAATACCTGCATGTTCTCGATCATCCTCTCCGGTTTTGTCGATTTTGGTATGGTCACCAGACCCGTCTGCAGCGACCACCTCAGAAGGACCTGTGCGGGAGTCTTTCCCCTGGCGTTGGCGATCTTCACCAATACGGGTTCGTTCAGTCTCTGGCCTTTGGTCAGAGGACTGTAGGATTCTACCTGGATCCCCTTCCCGTTGCAGTAAGCAAGCAGTTCTTTCTGGTTGAGGAACGGTGTGAATTCGACCTGGTTCACGGCGGGAACGATGTCGGACCCCTCCAAGAGCTCATCAATGTGCTTGATCGTGAAATTGCTCACCCCGATGGACCTCGCGAGACCTTCTTTGTACATCTCCTCCATCGCCTTCCAGCTTTCCAGTCTGTACCCGCCGACAGGCCAGTGCATCAGGTAGAGATCGATGTAGTCCACATCGAGCATCTTCAAGCTCTGAAGGAAAGCCTTCTTGGTCTTCTCGTACCCGTGGTCCGAGTTCCACAACTTCGTTGTGATGAAGACCTGACTGCGGTCAAGGATGCTTTCCCTGACCCCCTGGCCCACATCCCTCTCGTTGCCGTAAATGGTCGCGGTATCAACAAGCCGATAGCCGTTGTCCAGTGCAAACTTCACAGCTTCCCTGGTCTGCCTCCCGATGCCTGCTCTGAACGTACCGAGCCCGAAGACAGGCATCTTTACCCCGTTGTTAAGGGCCACGGTGCTCTGGGGTCCGCCGATGTTCCAATCTCTGCCCATGACCCCCAATCTGACATTTATGGTATATAACTAACCCATGAAAATTTCGGACCGTCAACATCAAATTCGAGAAAGGGCGATCCCCTTGTCATGTTGAAAGGATACCACATGCAGAGGTCGGACAGGGAGATCGGCGATCAAGATGAGATGATGGAAGTTCTGAAACGCGGAAAGTACATCACACTTGCCCTTTCCAGAAATAATGATCCTTACATCGTTACTTTGAGCTACGGACTGGACGAGAGGGGGGCCTCTCTCTATTTCCACTCCTCTGCTAAAGGTGCGAAGCTCGAGATCATAAGGGAGAATCCAAAAGCATGTGGCACCGTCATCGAGGACCTTGGTTACCAGCATAACGAATGCTCCCATAAATACCGCTCAGTGGTCCTGACCGGGAGGATCGTGGAGATCACCGGCCTTGATGAGAAGAAGGAGGGCATGCTGACCATGTTCAGGCACCTGGAATCGGAACCCGATGCAATGAAAGAACGTTTCCTTTCGAAGGATGCGGATCATTCCAGGGTCAACGTCCTGAAAATGGACATAGAGGAGATGACCGGAAAGGAATCCTGCTGATCTCTTCAATCCAGCATGTTGAAGTCCTCGAAAAGCATCCTTCGGTAGGGGATCCCCTTTCTCCGCAACTGCCTGGACAGGGAAGAGACCATTTTCGGGGGTCCGCAGAGCATTATCACCCTCCTCCCGAGCTCGTCATCCCCGCCAATGATCCTCGAGACATCATCGGCAGAGAGCCTTCCTTTCTGGGAGGATATCCAGTGCATGTAATCGAACCGGGGATTTCTTCTCGCTTCGGAGAAAAGTTCGGAATCATGAGCGGGGTCCTTGGGGTCCCGAAAGACCCAGATAAGCTGTATCTTCCTTCCGGTGGGAAACAGGGATTCATGCTTTGCAAGGGACAGGAAAGGAGTGATCCCTATTCCTCCGGCGATCCATACCATGTCATGATCGTGTTTCAGGTATCTGTCACCGAACTTCCCGTAAGGCCCCATGATGATAACTTTATCACCTTTCTCGATGAGAGGGACCTTCTCGGATGTGTAGTCCCCGGACCTCCTTATTGAAACCCTGAGCTCATCCTGGGAAGGATCGTTCGATATTGAGAACGGGAACAGTTCCTTGTATCCCTCGAACCTGGGGAACCTGAGGAATATGTACTGACCCGGGAGGAAGGTGAAGTCCTGTGGTTTCTCGAAATGGAGTTCGGTCATGTCCCGAAGGTGAAGGACCTTCCTGACCCTCACATGATATCTTGGACCTATCAACTTGTAAAAGACCAGCATGTAGATCCATGACAGGGTTCCGGCGGTACACAGGAATATTATCCAGAAGCGGAGTGCTGTGTACGATCCGAGGTCCGATCCCGCTAATATTGCATGAAGCGCTGACAGTATCAGAACGATCCCGAGGAACTTGTGGCTGACATGCCATACGTGGTATGATATCCTGAAGGCCACGGTCAATGCAAGAAGTATGATGAAGATGTAGAGGGCTACCACCCCCATGGATACTTCAAGAGGTCCGACTGGAACGATGTATGTAAGGAGCTTTTCCCAGTCCGGAACCTTCGAGAGACCGAGAAATACAGGGTGGAGGAGCATGAAGAAAAGGGAGCTTCTGCCAACAGCTTTGTGGACCCTGTACATCCGATCAAGGCCCTTGAACATGCTTTCGAGCACTCTCCACCTGGCGGCCAGGATGTAGTTGACGGATAGCGTGGTGATGGCAAGGAACGCGCAGGTCTTTGCAGCGGCAATGAGCGGGTCCCTTACCGACCCTGGATCATGCGAGAGCCAGAGGACTATGGGGCTGATCATCAGTATACCGAAGACAGCCGTTCCCGGAGTGAGCATCTGGTTCAGCTTGAGGCGGTCCGCTAACTCAAGCGGAATGAATCCCAGCAGACGCTTCCATCCGTCCTTGCGGTCCCCCATGGCCTGTGATTGACCGCATCGAATATTAACCTTGCAGCTCATCTTTTCAATAGCAGGGCCTTGGTAAGTTTACCGTGGAAGTGGGCCATTATGTTCGAGAGGTGCAGCGTCCATGTGAGCAGTATGAAACCTCCGATCACCGATATCGGCAGCAGCACCAGCCTTGCCTCAGGAGGGCTGGGCATTCCTATCGGGAAGTTGAGGATGTCCGATAGGAGGGTCGTGAACGGCGACAGCATCAGAGCAACCGATACTGCAAACAGTGATATGAACACACAGAAGTAGATGATCCCCAGGGGGAACATCAGGAACATGTAGAGGAGCGAGGAGTACATCCTCGGGTCCTTGAACATGGCCTTGATCTTCTGCCACCAGTTGCCCTTTGCCTTCAATTTCCTGGCCTTTTTGGGCATCCTGATACCGAGCATCTTCTCGGTCATCCTGCTGTGCAGCCATGACAGTCCGTAGTTGCTCATCAGGAACAGGACCAGCAGCAGCAGCCCCACGAGGGTGAACGCAGTGGAGACCCCCACTGATATCATGGTCACCATGTAGGTGAAATATATTATCCCGAGGGGGAACATGAGCAGCAGGTACAAAAGACCCACATAGGTCCTCCAGTCCCCGTATATGCAGAACATGTCGCAGAACAGGGACCTGCTCTCCCGCTTTTTCTGCCTTTTCTCCTCCTTTTCGACGAGCTCCTCGTTCAGAACGAGATAGGCTTCGGCGACCTCGGAAGGGCTTCCGTATTCATCCACGGCCTTCTCGACCGCATCTTTTCTGGCCCCGACCGCTCCTTCCTCCATTATCTCCTCTACCCTGAGACCGAGATGCTCCTCGGTATCGTCGATGGCATCCGAGATGATGGCCTCATCCACGCCTTTCAGTTCTCTCTTGAGGTCCTTGAGGTAGTCCTCGATGCTGGTGTACCTAACCATCGACCTTCCCCCTTACCACACTGTCGACGAAATCGCTCGTGTCGTCCCATGCGGCGGTCCAGACCTCGAGCTTGTCCATTCCCTTTTTGGTGATCGTATAATACTTCCTGGGAGGCCCCGATTCAGAGGCCTTTATCACGCTTTTCAGGTAGCCTTTCTTCTCCATCGCTCTCAGAACTGGGTATATGGTCCCCTGCTTCAGCTGGACATGGGTCCGGTTCCCCGTTTCCATCTCCTTTGCGATCTGGTAACCGTACATGGGCTCCCCCCTGTTCCGGGTGATGGCGAGAAGGATGAGTGAAATGAGTCCCGTGATGAGCTCCTTTTCGAACTTCTCATCGTGCTTGATCTTATCCTCCTTGGCCATCGGATCACTCCCCCTTCAGGCGAACGTTCCCTGTCTCCGAGCTCGCCCTGATCATCGGTCCGCCTCCGTTGATGGTTCCCATCTTGAAGGTCTTGCTTCCGGACCCTTCGTATGGAAGGTCCTGGTCGACACCGACGGAGCCCGTATCCGTGGAGATCTCATAGCTGGCATTGATACCCATGGGGACGGTAATGTCTATATCGCCGGTATCGACATCCACTTCCAAACCGTCCGCGGAGATATTGAGGACCTTGATGTCTATTTCACCGGTCGATCCCGATACCTTGTGGACGAGATCGCAGTCCCATACCTTCAGATATCCCGTATCGCTGAAGACCATATCGACCATTGCACATTCGTATACACGGACATTGCCCGTTGACGTTTCAGCCTTGACCACATGTTCGAGTCCCTTGACCCAGATATCCCCCGTATTGGTCTTGAAAGTGAAATTGCCGCTCCCAAAGACGGGATCTTCGTTTGTGTCTTCCTTTCCCTGATTGTTCATCCAGATATCGCCCGTCTCGGTCTCCGCAGTGATGTTCCCGTGTGAGCTCCATATAATGATGTCGCCGGTCTCGCATTTGAGCTTGGTCTCGCCCTGTATGCCCCTGACGTGGATATCGCCTGTTTCGATCCTGACCAATGAAACGTTCATGATCTCCGGGATGTGGACCTTGATATCCATCCAGATCCAGTCGTACTTCCTCTCGTGGAACGAGGTGATCTTTACATCCTCCTCCTCGTCCACCCTCAGTTCGATCTTGTCGAGCTGGTCCTTTCCGAAATATGTCTTCTTGATGCCGACGACCTTGATATCATCGTTCTCCCAGGAGGTTATCTCAACATCTCCCCTGTCATCGAGCTCCACTATCAGTTCCTGTCCCTCACGGTATTGCACCGTCTTGACAACTTCTTTGGTGTCAAGCTGGAAATAGCCCATCGCAGCGATATATGTCAGCGTGATGAGGCCAATGGCGACAATTGCCGCCGTGAGTATTCCGAAGGCCTTCCATCTTGGTTTCAAGGCATCGCCTCCCAAGCTGCTGCTACGCTATCGTCAGGTCCGGTTCCGGGAACCATGTCCGATATTGTAGAGTGCATAGTAGTGTGTAGTGCACAATAGTATATAATACTTGTTGCCAGATGCCCGTGTACACTGGTATGGATAATGTTGTGGGTTTGAAAATACCCTGATCGACAGGAGTGATCAGCCGTACATCGGACCAGGTCCGGAATCTTCGTCCTTTTGGACCTCTTCGGCGGGTGTTATCTCCTTCACGGTGATATCGACCACCGTTTTCGCGGAATCCTTGTCCAGTCCCCCTCGGTTGACCAGGAAATCCATGATGCTCTCCTCGGTCTCACCTTCCTGAAGCTTTGCAGCGACGATGGCCTTGAAACGGTTGAGCATGAACTGCTCCATCTCGTCCGTAAGTCCCAGAAGCTTGATCATGTTGTGGGCGCCGACAACGAGAAGAGTGAGCGCATCGTTGAACTCATGCTTGTTCAGTGATTCGAGGTCCAGGTCCACCTGGATGACGGGATTGTCATCGTAACCCACCAGGCCGGCCTTCATCAGGTTCAGCTCGGTATTGAGATGGAGGAGCTTCTTGTAGATCCTCATCCTCTCCGTCGGGTCCATGGCGTCGGTGGGGATTATCGGATTGATCACCAGGTTGGCGAAGTGCTTTCCGATAACGATCTCCACATTGAATGGGATCTTTGGATGGGTCGCTGTCACCAGTGTCCTTTCGGTCTGCCCCTCTATCGGTTGAACCGACACGTCCCAGGGATAGTCTAGAAGATTGTCAGCACCGTCGCTTCCCTGCTTGAGCCATTCCGTGATAGTCTCTATCCATGCCATGGTGATCGGGTCATCTATTCCTTCTGTCATTATAAATATTGTCCATCAATTATTCGCAAGGTCTTCCATGTGCTCGTCGTAGGCCTTCCTTGTGAGGCCGAACATCTCACCGTCGACCGGTCTTCCGTCGAGGACGTACCGGTCCTTCATGGTCCCCTCGTGGAGGAACCCGTTCTTGATAAGCACCCTCTGGGAAGCTCTGTTCGGAGAGAATATCACGGCAGAGATCCTTTGAAGGCCGAGCCTTTCGAAACCGAAACGCACCATGGCATGGACGCATCTGGAAACGATACCTTTTCCCCAGTACTTCCGCCCGACCCAGTAGCCGATCTCGGCATGATGGAATTTCTTCTCGATGTTCATTAGCCCGATCCCGCCTATCACGTTATCCTGTCCTTTGATGGTGATGGCAAGGTTGAGAGAAGTCCCCTTCTGGTACCAGGCGCTGTTCTTGTCCAGGAAATCCTCGGCATCCTTCGGACCGTAAGGATATGGTATGTTGAGGGTGAAGCGTGAGATCGCTTCGTCATCGATGTTCTCGACGATATCCTTCACGTCTTCGTCCCTGTAACGTCTGAGGACGATATCACCGATAGTAATTACCTCTCCATCTTCCATCATGGACCTTAATATCCCATGGTCGTTGAAAATCCTTCCCATATTTATGCCCATATGGGCATTTATTAATAACATGATGGCGTTCACCTCCCATGGAGAAGGAGGCCTTCGCTGGGAGGAGAGGAAGGTTCCGGAATCAGAGATGGATAGGGGTGACCCCGAACCTTATAACATTGAAACCAAGGGGGACCCCGATGAGCTCCCTTGAGGTGCTCGAGATCAGGGTGGAGGAAATGGAGGCGATGCGCCTTGTCGACCTCGAGGGTCATGACCTGACGGAGGCCTCGAAGATGATGGGGGTCTCGAGAAGGACACTGACGAGGGACCTCAAAGAAGGCAGAAGAAAGACGGCGGAGGCACTTGTGATGTCGAAGGCGGTGGTGGTAAGGGGGGGGGATTACGAGATAAGGAAAGTGGAGGATAAAGAGTGAGGTTTCATCAAAAATAAGGGATTATTATATTTTAATCCATAATAAACTAGATATACTTTCGTTGCTGATATATTCCCGAAGGAAGATGAGGCGATCAGCCTGGTCCGCTGCATTATCTCGAAAGTGCATACTTGTGATTCATGGTTCGTTAGCAGTTATGTTTCTTCTCGTCATTGCAGATGGTCTTGTGGGTGTCAATGGTGAATGGGTTCAAAAATACGGCGATCTATACAATTCGAACTGTTCGGAAAGTACAAATGATCACCATGAAGGGCTGGTCAACTGGAGGTTCGAGACCGAGAAGGAGATAAGATCCGTTCCGGTCTTTCTTCCCGACGGGAGATTGGTCTTTTGCGGAACGGCAAGGGACTTGTACTGTGTTGACAGAAACGGATTCCCATCCTGGTCCGTGAATCTTGGGTGGGACTATCACTATCGGGTTGACTCCCTTCATCCCTCTTTGGCGGTTTTAAAGGATGGGAATATCATTTTGGGAAATTCGTTGTGGATCGATTCCTATGATACGAACGGCATAAGACAATGGACCGATAAGGAGTATTCGGTTAATCCGAATACTGGGATCAAGATCGACGACCAAGAAAGGATGTATTTCTCGAATAAAAGCAAGCTTGTCTGCATCGATCGGGATCGAAAATTATTATCCTCCACGGAACTTGGGAATTTCTCATACTCCACTCCCGCGATAATGAACAACGGAACGATCATTACCACTGATCGGACAGGGAATGTTTATTCAGTATATCCGAATGGTTCAATAAAGTGGAAGGTCGACCTTGATACCAGGATATACTCATCTCCGGTCATTTTCGATCGAACCAGGATCTTGATACCTACCACGGATGAAAATGAATCGGGCAGATTGTTCATGTTCGATGATATTGGGCAAGAGATCTGGAACATTTCCTTCGTTTCACCAATAATCTCCTCCCCTTCTTATGATAAGAACGGGAATATCTTCATTGGCTGCTTTGACAGGAATGTTTACTGCATATCGGGATCAGGAGAGGAAGTTTGGTCCTTCGCTACGGGCTGCCATGAGATAACGACCCCCTTGATAGATGGTGCTGGGAATATCATTTTCGTTTCCGGCGAGGATGAGTGGGAAGGGTATTGCTATTCCCTGGACACCTATGGGAAAATGAATTGGAAGGTCAGGGTCGATGGTTCGTCTCCGGGCATGACCATCGATGAGAAAGGAATAATCTACTTTGGGACGAAAGGCGGGACATTCTATTCGATGATAGGTGATGACAGGATCGTTCCAAGGAAACTTCTAGGTTTTCGAACATATGATCATGTGGATGGAATATATCTGACCTGGAAGAATACTAATATTGACGGGGGTCCGGCGGTCGATAAGATCAGGATATATCGATCATTCAATGGTAATGAATTCGTGAATGTTTACTATGTGGATGGTCACGCGGAGGAATTTTTCGATGAGGATGTGGTCGATGGGATAACTTATGGATATTACCTTGAACCGGTGAACAATTACGGTTCTGGAGAGATAACTGATATTCGTTGGGGAGAACTCAAAGAAGTGTATGAATCCGATGAGGAAGAAAGATGTGGCCCACTGTGCATATT